>NZ_JBXWSK010000029.1:0-39854 GCF_059613385.1 Ruegeria sp. BHSA162 | reverse complement strand
CTACGTGTCGCGCTTTGGCATCCGGCTGGGCGAAGTCGTGCTGTTCTTCGAAAAGAAGTAACCACGCCACGCGGCGTCCTGGTCAGTCTTAGGAAAAAGTGGTGAGCCGTGCAGGATTCGAACCTGCGACCCACTGATTAAAAGTCAGTTGCTCTACCAACTGAGCTAACGGCCCACTCTTTTCATCGGATCGTTGCGATCCGTGGCGCTGTCTAAGGCATTTTCCCGACCGGGTACAAGCCCTTTTTCGCACCGCGTTCCGCCTGAAATCATTGTGTTCCCGGCGTCCCGATAGGCGGCCTAATTAGGGTTGAGGCGGCGGGGGGTCAACCCCTTTTTTCAGGAATCTTCGCGCCGGGCTGGATTCATGTCTGCGGCAAGGCTATATGCCCGCCATGCAGCAACGATCCGACACCGGTTTGCCCTTCATGAAGATGCACGGGCTTGGCAATGACTTCGTCATTGTGGACGCGCGCGCGCATCCGGTGCAGATCACGCCGGCGCTGGCGCGCGGGATCGGACACCGGCAGTTCGGGGTCGGATTCGACCAGCTGGCCGTCATCGAAAACGGCGAATCGGATGCGCATCTGGTGTTCTACAATGCTGATGGGTCGATCTCGGCCACCTGCGGCAACGCCACCCGCTGCATCGCCCGGTTCCTGATGCAGGAAAGCGGCAAATCCGAACTGACGCTGACCACCAGCCACGGCACGCTGCAGGCGCGGGACGCGGGCGACGGGCTGACTTCGGTCAACATGGGGCACCCACAGCTGGACTGGGCCGACATTCCATTGGCCGAAGAGGTGGATACGCTGGAACTGCCGATCGAAGGCGGACCAGTGGCAACCGGCATGGGCAACCCGCATTGCACCTTCTTCGTCGAAGACGCCGAGGCGATTCCGCTGGAGGAATTCGGCGCGCGCTATGAGCATCACCCGCTCTATCCGCAGCGCACCAATGTGCAGGTCGCCCAGATCATCGGCCCGGATCAAATCCGCATGCGGGTGTGGGAGCGCGGCGTGGGCATCACGCTGGCCTCGGGCTCGTCGTCCTGCGCCACGGCCGTGGCCGCGGCGCGGCGCGGCCTGACCGGACGCAAGGTGCAGATCGAACTGGACGGCGGCACCATCTGGATCGACTGGCGCGAGGACGGCGTCTGGATGACCGGCACCACCTGCCATGTCTTCTCGGGCACGCTGACGCCCGAGTTTCTGGAGTCGCTGGGATGAACCCGCCGAAATTCACCACGCTGGGCTGCCGGCTCAACGCCTATGAGACCGAGGCGATGAAGGAGCTGTCGCAGCAGGCCGGGCTGACGGACGCGGTGATCGTGAACACCTGCGCCGTCACCGCCGAAGCCGTCCGCAAGGCCCGGCAGGAGATCCGCAAGCTGCGCCGCGAGAACCCCAACGCCCGGCTGATCGTCACCGGCTGCGCGGCCCAGACCGAACCCCAGACCTTTGCCGAGATGGACGAGGTCGATGCGGTGATCGGCAACACCGAAAAGATGCGCCCCGAAACCTGGAAAGGCATGGCCGCCGATTTCATCGGCGAGACCGAGACGGTTCAGGTCGATGACATCATGTCGGTCACCGAAACCGCCGGCCACCTTATCGACGGATTCGGCACCCGCTCGCGCGCCTATGTGCAGGTCCAGAACGGCTGTGATCATCGCTGCACCTTCTGCATCATCCCCTATGGCCGCGGCAACTCGCGCAGCGTCCCGGCGGGCGTGGTGGTGGACCAGATCAAGCGGCTGGTGGACCGGGGCTACAACGAGGTCGTGCTGACCGGGGTCGACCTGACCTCATGGGGCGCCGACCTACCCGCAAGCCCCAAGCTGGGCGATCTGGTCATGCGCATCCTGAAACTGGTGCCCGACCTGCCGCGCCTGCGCATCAGCTCGATCGATTCGATCGAGGTGGACGAGAACCTGATGCAGGCCATCGCGACCGAGCCGCGCCTGATGCCGCATCTGCACCTGTCGCTGCAGCATGGTGACGACCTGATCCTGAAACGGATGAAGCGCCGCCACCTGCGCGACGACGCTATACGCTTCACCGAAGAGGCCCGCAGGCTGCGCCCCGAGATCACCTTTGGTGCCGACATCATCGCGGGCTTTCCGACGGAAACCGAGGCCCATTTCGAGAACTCGCTGAAACTGGTCACCGACTGCGACCTGACCTGGCTGCACGTCTTCCCCTATTCCAAGCGCGAAGGCACGCCGGCGGCGCGCATTCCGCAGCAGGTCAACGGCAAGGTGACAAAGCAACGTGCCGCCAGGCTACGTGAGGCGGGTGACGCGCAGGTAGCCAGACATCTGGAAGCCCAGCTGGGCAAGACCCATCACATACTGATGGAAAATCCCCACATGGGCCGGACCGAGCAGTTCACCGAGGTAACATTTGCGAACGCGCAACCCGAAGGGCAGATCGTGACTGCCACCATCACCGGGGTTCGCGATCAGCAGTTGGTGGCCTGACGTCTCTCAGGCCGGACCGTCGCTTGCCAGAAGCTCTTCCATGAAGACACTGATCAGTTGGGCGCGTCCGTCCACGCCGGCTTTTCCATAGATCGAAGCCGACTGCGCGCGTACGGTACCCACGGCACGGCCTCGGATCCGGGCGATATTCTCATTGTCGACGCCTTTGAGGATCAACAGGCCCACTTCGCGCTCGGCGCTGGTCAGGCCCCAGCGGGTAAAGAAAGTGTCGATCACGGCGCTCATTTCTCCCTGCGCCGCGCGCAGTCCTTGTTTTGCCTGGTCCATTCGCGCCAGCAATCGGCGCAGCTCGAGCATGAAGAACAGGACGCCAAGGCAAAGGACGGTCGCGACCAGGGATTCCAAAACGAGATGTGCCAGGGGCTCGCTGCCATCGAGGTCCAGAATGGCGTCGCCCATGTAGAATGCGGCGCATAGACCCTGAACCACGATCATCGCCGCCATCAGAACGGCCCGGCGTGCATCCGCATCGCCGGACCGCAGGTTTTCGGTGATCCATTTGATCATTTGGTCGACCAGCCATCAGGAATATTCTTGTCTCCTGATACCATGGCTTTGACCAGAGCGACACCGGTTCGACGTTGGTCCAAAAGCACGCCAAGCACGTGCAGAAGAACGCTGAGGATCAGCCAGTTGAACGCCAGCTCGTGCGCATCCTCGACCCAGCTCAGCCCGAAGAAGGCCGCGGTACCCATCATGATGCCTGTGGCGCAGATGAAGCCCAACGTCATCCAGATGTTGTAGACCATCAGCGCGCCCAGAGGATTGTGCGACAGGTGAACCGACCGGTCGCCCCGGACGGTGTCACGCACATGTCGGACCGCAGCATTCGGGCTGAACGGAAATGCCGAGAACCTGGCCGGTGCCGGCCCAAGGACGCCCCAGGCCAAGCGCAGCAGAACCAGCCCGAGCACGGCATAACCGACATATTCATGCAGCAGCCCCTCGGGGTCGGTCACAGCGGCGTTGAGCAGAATGCCCAGAACCACCGACCAGTGGATCAGGCGGACCAGCGGGTCCCAGACCCGGATGGTGCGGGCGCCCTCGCGCCCGCTCTCGTACTGGATTGACTCGGACATTGCCGGTCACTTGTCCTCGATATTTTGGATCTTGCCGGACGCGGGGTCCACATAGACCTCGGCCATCTGTCCGTCTTTCACGACATAGGCCTCGATTTCACCGTCCTCCATTTCGATCTTGTGCACGTCATAGCCAAGCTCGGTCAGAGCGGTGCGCACTTCGGTCTCTGTCTTGCCCAGTTCCGTATCCGGCACCAGGTCCAGAGCCAGAACCGGAGTGGCCACAAGCAACGCGGCTGCAAGTATGGGTAGTTTCATGTCGGGTCTCCTCGGTTTCGATCCTGCGTCAGACCGCCTGACGCTGTCGAAAACCTGAGCAGCCGACCCCGCCGGCGCCATGCGCATTCCGCTTAAAAGCTGTGAATAAGCCCGCGCTGATGCCCGGTTCGGCGAACTTCCGACCCCCAAAAAGAAAAAACCCCGCGCCATGCGCGGGGTTGTCTTGCTTTTGCAGGTGACCTTCAGGTCAGACCGACTTTTTGCCTTTGACCGGCGCCCACAGGCGCTTGTTCACCAGGTAGAGAAGCACCGACATGATGGTCAGGAACAGAACCCCGACAAAGCCCGAGGCCTTGCGATCCATCATTTTTGGTTCAGCGGCCCACATCAGGAACGCAGCGACGTCCTGGGACATGGCCTCGACGGTGTTTTCGTGTCCGTCGGCAAACTCGACCTGTTCGTCAGACAACGGCGGGCCCATCGAAATCCAGCCGCCCGGGAAGGCGGTGTTTTCGTACAGGATCGTGCCGGCCTCTTCTTTTTCCTTGCCGGTATAGCCGTCCAGCAGCGAGGCGATGTATTCAGCGCCACCCATGCCTTTGACCAGCTGGTTGATCCCCAGACCGTAGGGGCCGTGGAAGCCTGCACGTGCCTTGGCCATCAGGCTCAGGTCAGGTGCGCCCACGGCATCGTTGGCCGGGAAGTGATCGGTCGGCCTAGCCGGGCGGAAATCGTCCAGCTCGGGATCGAACACCTCGAACGAGCCGGCGGCATAAGCGATGACTTCTTCTTCCGAGTAGCCCAGCGCCGTGAGGTCGCGCAGCGGTACATATTTCAGACCATGGCAGGCCGCGCAAACCTCGGTATAGATCTGCAGGCCGCGCTGAAGCTGGTTCTGATCGTAAGCGCCAAAGGGCCCTTCGAACGAGAAGTCGAAGTCCTCGATATGCTGCTCGCCGCCTCCGGCTGCGGATACCGCAGCAGGAGCAAAGGCGATGGCAAACGCGGCACCGATTGCAAGTTTCTTGAACATGGTTTCCGGTCCCTCTTCTTACTCGGCCGGCGTGGCGTCGGCGTCAGCCTTGCCATAATGCGCGTTGAAGTCTTCTTCGATGGTTTCCGGCTGGGCATCGGGCTTTTCGATGACACCCAGGATCGGCAGGATCACGAAGAAATAGGCGAACCAGTAGGCGGACGCGATCAGCGAGAAAGTCGCATAGGGCTCTTCCGCCGGCATCGCACCCAGCCACATCAGGGCAAAGAAGTCGATGACCAGCAGGTAGAACCACCATTTGAACATCGGGCGGTACTTGCCCGAACGCACGGTCGAAGTGTCCAGCCACGGCGCCAGCGCCATTGCCAGGATTGCACCGAACATCGCCAGAACACCAAAGAACTTGGCGTCGATGATGCCACCGGTAATGAAGCTGGCGAACTGCACGACCCAGACTTCGCTAGTGAAGGCACGCAGGATCGCGTAGAACGGCAGGAAGTACCATTCGGGCACGATGTGCGCGGGCGTGACCAGCGGGTTGGCTTCGATGTAGTTGTCCGGGTGGCCCAGGTAGTTCGGCATGAAGCCGACGATTGCCCAGAACACGACCAGGATGACGGCCAGCGCGAACAGGTCCTTGATCACGAAATAGGGCCAGAATGGCAGCGTGTCTTTCTCGGCCTCGGCTTTCGACGTGCGGCGAACTTCAACACCCGTGGGGTTGTTGTTGCCGGTGGTGTGGAAGGCCCAGATATGCACGATGACCAGCCCTGCGATGATGAAGGGCAGCAGATAGTGCAGCGAGAAGAAGCGGTTCAGCGTCGCGTTGTCGACGGCCGGTCCGCCCAGCAGCCAGGTCTGGATCGCTTCGCCCACGAAGGGGATCGCGCCGAACAGGCCGGTGATCACGGTGGCGCCCCAGAAGGACATCTGACCCCAAGGCAGAACATAACCCATGAAGGCGGTGCCCATCATCATCAGGTAGATCAGCATGCCGATGATCCAGGTCACTTCGCGCGGCGCCTTGTACGAACCGTAGAACAGGCCGCGGAAGATATGGATATAGACCGCCACGAAGAACAGCGACGCGCCGTTCATGTGCAGGTACCGCAGCATGTAGCCGCCGTTTACGTTGCGCATGATGTGCTCGACGCTGGCAAAGGCCAGATCGACATGCGGGGTATAGTGCATCACTAGAACGATGCCGGTGACGATCTGCAACGCCAGGCAGAAGGTCAGGACGATGCCCCAGATCCACATCCAGTTCAGGTTCTTCGGGGTGGGGATCATCAAAGTGTCGTATAGAAGGCCGACGATGGGCAGACGGCTGTTCAGCCACTTCTCGCCGTTGGTCTTCGGTTCATAGTGATCGTGCGGGATACCGGACATGAGCGCGTCTCCTTAACCCAGCTTGATGGTGGTTTCGTCGAGGAACTCGGCGACCGGGATATGCAGGTTTTCCGGAGCGGGACCTTTGCGGATACGGCCCGCCGTATCGTAGTGCGATCCGTGGCACGGGCAGAACCACCCGTGAAAATCACCAGCGCCGTCGCCCAGAGGAACGCAGCCCAGATGGGTGCAGACGCCCATCATCACCAGCCATTCGCCGGCTTCGTCCAGCGTCCGGTTTTCATCGGTCGCGGGCAGGTTCGGCTTGTTTTCGTTCCGGTCGTTCTGATCCGGCAGATCCTCCAGCGGCACTTCGCGGCCCCAGTTGATCTCTTCTTCGGTACGGCGACGAATGAAGACGGGCTTGCCCAGCCACTTCACCGTGATCTGGGTGCCGATCTCGACGCCGCTGACGTCCACGCGGATCGAGGACAGCGCCTGAACGTCTGCCGAGGGGTTCATTTGGTTGACCAGGGGCCACACGGCGGCTCCCGTTGCAACGACACCTGCGCCGCCGGCGGCGTAGTAGAGGAAATCTCTGCGGGTGCCTTCGTGGTCTTCTGCGTGGGACACGAGGTTTTCTCCGATTCCAGCGCCCGGCTACGGGCAAACATGCATCAGCACCGCATCAAAGCGGCGTCTCATCGCGGGTATCTAGCTGGCGGAAATCGGTTCGTCCAGCGGTCATAGGCGCGCACTACGCCGCATCTGGGCATTCATGTCACAATGAAGGGGTCATTTTTCAAGAACTTCCTCGGATGTTGCGAAAATCGCCGTTCGAAGGCGCGAATCACTTCGCAGGTGATTCTCTGACCCTTCGCCACGGCTGTCGCCCCTGGCCCGGCCGAGCACCTGTTCACTCGGGTACCCGGCACGAGGCAAACATGACAGCAACCGGACCGCGCGGCTTCGGGCCCAGAGAACTCATGTAAACATCTATTCTGAAATCATTTTTTCGGTTGCGCTGCGGTGAATTTCCCGGTTGCGACCCCGGGGTTTTTCAAGCAAAGGCGGCGGGCGCGCGACCGACCTGAATGAGGACCCAAATGACTTTGTTTAAAAATTCCATTCTGCTGCTCGCGTTCACCGCCGCACACCACGCCGCCGCCGAAGGCGACGCCGCGCGCGGCGAGAAACTCTACAACCGCTGCTCGTCCTGTCACGCCATCATCAAGGATGGCGAGGTTCTGATCAAAGGCGGCATCACCGGCCCGAATCTCTATGGTGTGGTCGGCAGGGCCGCCGGAACAGAAAACGACTATCTGAACGGTAGTGAACGGCTGCCCATCGGCATGTTCACCGATGACATGATCCGCGCCGGTGAAAACGGCCTGGTCTGGACGCAGGAAAATATCGCCGCCTACGCCCGCGACCCGATCGGGTTCATTCAGGACTTCCTGAATGACGACGCCGCCCGCCCGAACATGAGCGTCAAGCTGAAGACAGGCGCCGAGGATATCGCCGCCTATCTGGCTACGTTCACCGACTGAACCCAACCCGGCGCCAGTCAACTGTCCCGCATCTGGGCGGCCAGTTGACCAAGCTCGGTGCCGATCCCGGACTGCTCGACATTCTCGGCCGCGGCCAGTCGCGCCGCCTCGGGCTTGTTCTGGTTCAGTTTCCAGGTGCCGTCGATCTGGGTGATCTGCATGCGGCAGGGCACGATCATGCGCATCATGCGCTCCAGCGCCGCCGGGTCCATCTTGTCGGCGCGCCAGGGCGGTTTGGGTTGCAGCCGCTGCTCAAAAAAGGCCGATTGCCGATCCAGAAGATCGCGCAGCCGGTCCTGGGGCTGCAATTCCAGCCGGCCTGTCAGGTGGACCGCCACATAGTTCCATGTGGGCACCTGATCCGCGACCCCGTACCAATCGGGCGAGACATAGCCGTCGGGCCCCTGAACCGCGATCCGCGCCTCCTGCGGGTTGGCCAGCGCCCGCACGATCGGGTTCGAACGCACCAGATGCAGTTCGGCCACCGCGCCATCCTCGGACAGCAGAAAGGGCACATGGCTGATCAATGGCGGGCCGTCGACCGACAGCGCCAGTACGCCGAACCCCCGGCTGCGGGCAAACTCCACATGGCGCGCGCGGTCCTCGGCGCGAAAGGCTGGGTTGGGGTGCATAGCCGTCCTCCTGCAGACAGGTCTTGCAGATCGCGCGCACGCTTGGCAAGGTCGCGCCGTTCTCAGGGCGGGGCGGAATTCCCCACCGGCGGTATGCGGGCCCAGACCCGCCAGCCCGCGAGCGGCTCTGTCATTCAACCGACAGAGTGTCAGCAGATCTGGTGAGAGGCCAGAGCCGACGGTTAAAGTCCGGATGAAAGAGAACGAGCAGCGCGCCTCGCCAAGGGCGCGTCTGTCCGTGATCGCCTTGGGTGACGTGTCATGCCGCGCTGGCCGCGAAACCCTTCGCACCCGCCAGCAGGCCACCAAGCTGAAAGGAGATCACGATGACACACACCCGCTATGCTTTCGTCAAAGCCAACTGGCATGCCGATATCGTCGACCGCGCGCTGGACGGTTTTCTGGAGTTGATCCCCGCCGATCAGGTCGATGTGTTCGACGTGCCGGGCGCGTTTGAAATGCCCCTGCTGGCCCGCGACCTGGCCCGGACGGGCCGCTATGCCGCCGTGGCCTGCGCGGCTTTTGTCGTCGATGGCGGCATCTACCGGCACGATTTCGTGGCGCAGGCCGTGGTTGACGGGCTGATGCGCGCGGGGCTGGAAACCGGCGTGCCGGTCCTGTCGGTGTCGCTGACGCCGCACCAGTACCAGGAAACCGACCATCACAACGCCATCTACCGCGCGCATTTCGTGGAAAAGGGGCGCGAGGCAGCTCGGGCGGCGCTGAAAATCGTCGAAACCCGCGCCGCACTGACCCGTGCTGCCTAAGCACACTGGGTTGGGGCAGCGATGCCCCAACCGCAAATCCGCTTGAGGCGGCAGGCTCTCGCCGTTAATCACGACCCTCAAAGGAGCACGCCCCATGTCGATGAACAGCTTTGGACACCTTTTCCGCGTCACCACCTGGGGTGAAAGCCACGGCCCCGCGCTGGGCGCCACGGTGGATGGCTGCCCGCCCGGCGTCCCGATCGACGAGGGTATGATCCAGCACTGGCTGGACAAGCGCAAACCGGGCCAGAACAAGTTCACCACCCAGCGGCGCGAGCCCGATCAGGTGGAGATCCTGTCAGGCGTGTTCGAGGGCCAGACAACCGGCACCCCGGTCCAGCTGATGATCGAGAACACCGATCAACGCTCGAAGGACTACGGGGACATCATGGACAAGTTCCGCCCCGGCCATGCCGACATTACCTATTGGCAGAAATACGGCATCCGCGACTATCGCGGCGGCGGGCGCAGCTCGGCCCGGGAAACGGCGGCGCGGGTGGCCGCGGGCGGGCTGGCGCGCGAGGCGATCAAACAGATCGCGCCGAATGTCCAGATCACCGGCTACATGACCCAGATCGGCCCGCACCGGATCGACCGGGCCAACTTTGACTGGGCGCAGATCGAACAGAACCCGTTCTGGACCCCGGATGCACAAGCCGCCGAGGACTGGGCGGCCTATCTGGACGATCTGCGCAAATCCGGCAACTCGGTCGGCGCGGTGGTCGAAGTGGTGGCGCGCGGCGTTCCAGCGGGCCTCGGCGCGCCGGTCTATGGCAAGCTCGACACCGATCTGGCCGCGGCGATGATGTCGATCAACGCGGTCAAGGGCGTCGAGATCGGCGAAGGCATGGCCGCCGCCGAACTGACCGGCGAGGCCAATGCCGACGAGATTTTCATGGGCCAGAACGGCCCGCAATACAGCTCGAACCATGCAGGCGGCATTCTGGGCGGTATCTCGACCGGGCAGGACATCGTGGTGCGTTTTGCAGTCAAACCGACCTCATCGATCCTGACCACGCGCAAGACCATCACCAAATCGGGCGAAGAGACCGAGATCATCACCAAGGGCCGCCACGACCCCTGCGTCGGCATCCGCGCCGTCCCGGTGGGCGAGGCGATGATGGCCTGCGTGATCCTGGACCACCTGCTGCTGCATCGCGGCCAGATCGGTGAAAACCGTGGACGGATTGGCTGAGCTGCGCGACCGTCTGCGCGCGGTCGTCGCGCAGCGGATGATCACCGACCCGGCCCATGACCTGGCCCATCTGGACCGTGTCTGGGTCAATGCCCGCGCGATCGCCGATGCGCAGACCGACAGGACCGTGCTGCTGGCGGCCTGCTATCTGCACGATCTGGTCAACCTGCCCAAGAACGACCCCGACCGACACCTGGCCTCGCGCCGGTCGGCCCAGGAGTCCGAGCCTGTTCTGCGAGAACTGGGCCTGAGCGATGCCCAGATCGCCGCCACCCGCCACGCGATCGAGGCGCACAGTTTTTCCGCCAACATCCCGCCCGAGACGCCCGAGGCGCGAATCCTGCGCGATGCCGACCGGTTGGATGCGCTGGGCGCCATCGGGATCGCGCGGAATTTCTCGGTGTCCGGCGCTTTGGGGCGGACGCTCTATGATCCGGCCGATCCGTTCGCATCGCACCGGCCGCTGGACGATCTGCACTATTCCATCGACCACTGGAAGGTGAAGCTGCTGGCCCTGCCCGACGACATGCTGACCGAAGCCGGACGGCAGATCGCTCAGCAACGGGTCCGGCGCATGATCCGGTTTCTGACCGAATTTGCCGAAGAGATCGGCAGCCCCCTGCCCGACAGCTGGACACGCCCCAATCCGACCCGTTGATCTTTGCCGCGCAAAGGCGCAGGGTCGCGCCGATGGCCCAATCCCTGACCTCTCATCGCCCCGTGCTGGCCGTGACGCTGAAACTCAGCGCGCTGTTCCTGTTCACGGCGATGTCGGCGCTGGTCAAGGCGCTGTCGGCGGATTTCCCGCCAGGCCAGATGGTGTTTTTCCGTTCGCTTTTCGCGGTGCCGGTGATCGTGGCTTGGCTGATCTCGCGCGGGGAACTGGCGCAGGGCTTTGTCGTCAGGAAACCCATGGGCCATTTCTGGCGCGGGGTGCTGGGCACCACCGCCATGGGCCTGACCTTCACCGGGCTCAGCCTTCTGCCGCTGCCCGAGGTTACGGCGATCGGCTATGCCACTCCGATCTTCACCCTGATCCTGGCCGCGCTGCTGCTGGGCGAGCGCATCCGCCTGATCCGCATCGGCGCAGTGGCGATCGGGCTCTTGGGCGTGCTGATCATGATCTGGCCCCGGCTGGGCTCGGCCGATCTGGGTACCGACGCCACGATCGGCGCGCTGTGCGTGCTGGGCGCGACCGTGGCCCGTGGCTTCGTGCAGATCCACATCCGGCAACTGGTTCAGGTCGATCACCCCGCCGCAATCGTCTTCTATTTCTCGATGACCGCCACGCTGCTGTCAGCGCTGACCGTGTTCTGGGGCTGGACCATGCCGACCCTGAACCAGCTGCTAATCCTGATTACGATGGGGCTGATCGGCGGCGTCGCGCAGATTCTGGTGACCTCGTCCTACCGGTTCGGGCAGGCCTCGATGCTGGCGCCCTATGACTACACGTCGATGCTGTTTGCGATCTTCATCGGCTATGTCTGGTTCGACGAACTGCCGACTCTGGCGATCCTGCTGGGGGCGGCACTGGTGATCGCCGGCAATGCGGTGGTGATCTGGCGCGAACACCAGCTGGGTCTGGAACGCGGCAAGGCGCGGTCGCTGACCGATCACAAACCCTGACTTTACCTTTCGCGCCCATCGCCTAGGTTGGCGCGGACAATCAACGAGGTTTTGCCATGAGCGACGCACAGGACCACAAACAGAAGATGCAACAGGTGCAGGCCCAGCACCGCAAGAAAGTGTCCGAGGCCGTGGATCCCGGCCGCGGGCTGGTGCTGATCAACACCGGCAAGGGCAAGGGCAAATCCTCGGCCGCGTTCGGCGTGGTGATCCGCGCATTGGGCTGGGGCCAGAAGGTCGCCGTGGTGCAGTTCATCAAGGGCAAATGGAAGACTGGCGAGCGGCGGTTCTTCGAAGAGCGCGATCTGGTCACCTGGCACACGATGGGCGAAGGCTTCACCTGGGACACCCAAAACCGCGACCGCGACATCACCGCCGCCACCGCCGCCTTCGACAAGGCGCGCGACCTGATGGCCAGCGGCGACTATGACCTTGTGGTGCTGGACGAGATCAACATCGCCCTGCGCTATGAATACCTGTCGGTGGACGCAGTGATCGAGGGGCTGAAGGCCCGCTCGGACCGGACCAGCGTGTTCCTGACCGGGCGCGACGCGCCGCAGGCGCTGCGCGACTATGCCGATCTGGTCACCGAAATGACCGAGGAAAAGCACCCGTTTCAGGCCGGCATCAAGGCCCAGCGCGGCGTCGATTTCTGATCGGTCAACGCGGGACGGCACCACTTGCCGGTGCCGCCGGCGTGCTCTGCGGGACAGTGGCGATCCGGGCGTCCGCAACCCCGGCCGCCCGGTCACAGCGTCCGTCCTGGCATTTGCAGTCCAGGTAGGCCACCAGGTCGCCATCGGCGCAGCACCCGCTGCCAAGGGGCAGGTCTGAACTGGACAGAAGTTCAAGTATCGGGTCGCGCATCGCGTGGCCTTTCCGAAATCGTTTCCGTGACGGTGGCGCGCCCTCGCGGGTGTACGGCTTGGCGTGCAGGCCGTCTCGGAATCAAAGGCTTGATACCGGGGTATCTGGCGTTGGGCTAAAACTGACAATTTCTGTCGGACTTTTCAAGACCAAAATTCGCCCCGGCCAAATGGCCGGAGCAAGGGGTCAGGCGGTGGCTGTCTGGTCGGGCGCGCTGAGCGAGATTACGGCCACCACGGCGGCGCCATTCAGCCAGTAGTAGACCGCATCCAGACCGGTGAAGCCGAACAGGCTAGGCGCGAACAGGAAGGTGAGCCCCACCAGCAGATCGACGGCCAGGTGAAACCTGTAGGGCAGCACGCGCCAGACGCCCAGGTGATGATCCGTCAGCACCGTCAGCATGAAAGCCGCCACGCCGGTGGCCACCGAGAGCCACAGCGCAATCGGGTTCGACGCGCCCAGTCCCAGAAGAAATGGCAACCCCATCAGGGCCAGGGCAACCGGGTAGTCCAGATAGGCATGAATGGTGCGGGTAACGAAACGCAGAGACATGATGTTTCCTTTCCTTGATTGAGGACGGATCAAGGATATGTTCGCCATCCCGAACGTAGCAGCCCAGATCGTTTGGAATACCTTGCAGATCGTCCGCCAGTTTGCCGGATCAGTGCATCGCCCTGTAGGCGGCTGGAGACAGGCCGATCTGCTTCTTGAACACCCGCGAAAACGCCGCCTCGGAGGCATAGCCGACCTGAGCCGCCGCGTCGGCCACGTTCCAGCGGCTTTCGATCAGTCCGTGGCAGGCGATCTGCATACGCCAGTCGGTCAGGTATTGCATGGGCGTGGCGCCCATCTTCTGGGTGAACAGCTGTGCGAAGGTCGTGCGCGACATGCCGGCTTCACGCGCCAGCGATGCCACGCTCCACTCGCGGGCCGGGTCGCGGTGAAAGGCGCCCAGCGCGCGTGATATACGTGGATCGGCGAAGCCCGACAGGGCCGCATCGGTGGGGCTTTGATGTTCCAGATAGGCGCGGATCGCCTGGGCGAACAGAACCTCAGACAGTTTCAGCGCGATCAGGTCCCCGCCGATCCGGGCACCCGCAACCTCGGATTCGATCATCCGCAGCGTCGCCTCGATCCAGGCCCCGGCGGATTCGCCGTAATTCTCGATCAGGATATAGGGCGGCAGACGGTCGATCAGCATATGCCCTGTGCCGCGCCGCCCGGCCGGACCGGCAAACGAGAAATGCCCGCAGATCAGTTGGGTGTCGCGGTCCTGCTTAGCTCCGCCATAGACCAGCACACCGTCACCTTTGTAGCCGGCCCGGTCCAGAACCTGCTCCAGCGGCAGAGCATCCACGGGCCGGACCTCGTTGCACAGCAGCGCATGTGCGGCCCCGTGCGGGATCAGGATCAGATCCCCCTGCCGCAACCGCAGGGTCTCGCCGGTGGTGGACACATGCACCTTCAGCTCTCCGCGCTGGACGAAGTGAAACCGGGCGACGTTTTCGAATGCAGGCACCTGCACGCCGAAGGGCGGCGTGAACGAGGTACGGAAATACAGGGTGCCCCGCAAAGACAGGCGCGTCAGGATATCGCTGAGCAGGTCCAACATGCGCCAAGGATACGGATTCGCACCCGACCGTCCAGCGCAGCGGACGATCTGCAACAAACCCCGGACGGGCGGCAAGGCCGGTCGGCCACCGCCCGAGCGGATGTCGGATCAGCTGCGAACCAGCTGTTCGTAATCGTTGGCGATCTCACGGGTCAGGTCGCCGACCTCGAAGGTATACTCACCAATCTGGCCCACCGGCGTGACCTCGGCCGCGGTACCGGTCAGCCAGCACTGTTCGAATTCGGCCATCTCCTCGGGCAGGATGTGGCGTTCGTGTACGGTGATGCCTTTGTCTTTCAGCATCTGGATCACCGTCTGGCGGGTGATGCCGTTCAGGAAGCAGTCGGCCAGCGGTGTATGCACTTCGCCATCCTTGACGAAGAATACGTTAGCACCGGTCGCCTCGGCCACATAGCCGCGGTAATCCATGAACAAGGCATCCGAACAGCCCTTGGCCTCGGCCTTGTGCTTGGAGATGGTGCAGATCATGTACAGCCCCGCCGCCTTGGCATGGACCGGGATGGTTTCCGGGCTGGGCCGCTTCCATTCAGCGATGTCCAGCTTGGCGCCCTGCATCTTGGCGTCGCCGTAATAGGCGCCCCAGGGCCAGACCGCGATGGCCATGCGCACCGGGTTGCGCGCCGAGGCCACGCCCATGTCCTCGCCCGAACCGCGCCAGACCAGCGCGCGCACATATGCGTCCTTGAGGCCGCTTTTCTCGAGCGTTTCGGCCTTGGCCGCCTCGATCTGATCGACCGTGTAGGGCATCGGCATGTCCAGCGCCTCGGCCGACTTGATCAACCGCTCGGAATGTTCGCGGCTTTTGAAAATCTTGCCGTTATAGGCGCGTTCGCCCTCGAAGACCGAGCTGGCATAGTGCATCGCATGGGTCAGGACATGCACCTTGGCGTCGCGCCAGGGCACAAATTCGCCATCCATCCAGATGACACCGTCACGATCGTCATATCCCGCCATCCGAAACCTCCTGACCCGGGCCACATTTCCGATTGTTGCGCTACTTAGGTCCGACTCGGACACAAAATTGCGCAAAAACTGCGATTCGATACCTGTCCGCCCTTGGAATGTCAATAACGCTGACTTAAAGTCGGGGCGTGTAACGAATGAGGCCCGATATGTCCGAGATCCGCCCCGCCCCGGTCTTTGGCGGAGAAAGCCTGTTGTTTCTGACGGATGAACAGCTTCGCCAGGGGATCGAGGCGATGTTCTTCGCCTATCGTGGCTTTACCGCCGACCCCGACCGCATCCTAAGCGAAATGGCCTATGGCCGGGCGCATCACCGGGCGATCCATTTCATCAACCGTGCGCCTGGCACCACGGTGAACAACCTGCTGGCGATTCTGGGGGTGACCAAGCAATCGCTGAACCGGGTGCTGCGCACGCTGATCGACGACGGCCTGGTCGAGAGCCGGGTCGGCACCGTCGACAAGCGCGAACGCCACCTGTACCTCACCGAAAAGGGCAAGGCGCTCGAGTCGCAGCTGTCGGACGCCCAGCGCGCCCGGATGCGCGCGGCCTACAAGGATGCCGGCCCCGAGGCGGTTGCCGGATTCCGCAAAGTTCTTGAAGCGATGATGGATGCTGATATGCGTCGGGCCTATACGAAACTGCGGGATTCAACTTCATGAGCGATGTGGACGCCCATCTTCTGATCGTCGATGACGATGAACGCATCCGTGATCTGCTCAAGAAATTCTTGATGCGCAGCGGATTTCTGGTGACGGCGGCGCGTGATGCCGCCCATGCGCGGCGGGTCCTGTCGGGGCTGGATTTCGACCTGATCGTGATGGATGTGATGATGCCGGGCGAGGATGGCGTCAGCCTGACCGGGGCCCTGCGCGAGACGCATAACACGCCGATCCTGCTGCTGACCGCACGCGGCGAGACCGAGCACCGGATCGCCGGGTTGGAAGCCGGAGCAGACGATTACCTGGCCAAGCCGTTCGAGCCCAAGGAACTGCTGCTGCGGATCAACGCGATCCTGCGGCGGATGCCGGAAACCACCGTGCAGGATACGGCTGCCAAGATCCTGCATCTGGGGCCGATCCGCTATGACATCGAACGCGGCGAGATGTGGCAGGGCGAAGAGCCGGTGCGGCTGACCGCCACGGAAAGCCAGTTGATGAAGATCTTCTCGGCTCAGCCGGGCGAGCCGATCAGCCGTTCGAAGCTGGTCGAGGATCTGGGGCGCGACAAGGGACAGGCGCAGGAACGCGCAGTGGACGTGCAGATCACGCGCCTGCGCCGCAAGATCGAGCAGGACCCGAAGCAGCCGCGCTATCTGCAGACGGTGCGGGGTGCGGGATATATGCTGGCGCCGGATTGATTTTGCCGCCGCCCGGCGTTTTCTTGCCTTCGGCGAGGATATTTTTGGCCAGATGAAGTTGGGGGATTTTCATGAAGACCGCTGTTTTGACGCATGCCGACTGTCTGGGTCATGTCACCCCCGAGGGGCACCCCGAACGGGTGGCCCGGCTGGAACATATCCTGCATGCGCTGGAGTCGTTGGACCTGCAGCGGGTGACCGCGCCGCTGGCGGCGGATGATGATCTGCTACGGATTCATCCCGAGAGTTACATCCGCGAAATCCGTGACAGCCGCCCGACCGAAGGGTTCCGCCAGATCGACGGGGATACGTTCATGTCACCCGGCTCGGTCGATGCGGCCTATCGGGCGGCGGGGGCCGTTGTGCGGGCGGTGGACATGGTGCTGGGCGGTGAGGCGCCAAATGCGTTCTGCGCCATTCGGCCGCCGGGCCATCACGCCGAACGTGAAACCGCCATGGGGTTCTGCCTGTTCGGAAATGCCGCTCTGGCGGCGAAACATGCGCTGGATCATCACGGACTGGATCGGGTCGCGGTGGTGGATTTCGACGTGCACCACGGCAATGGCACGCAGGATCTGCTGTGGGACGAGGCCCGGGCGTTGGTGATCACCAGCCAGCAGATGCCGCTGTGGCCGGGCTCGGGACGGCCGGATGAGACCGGTGAGCACGACACCATCGTGAACATCCCGCTGGCCCCCGGCACCGGCGGGGCCGAGATGCGCGCGGCCTACGAGGCGCAGGCCTTTCCTCGGCTGCGCGCGTTCAGGCCCGAGTTGATCATCATCTCGGCCGGGTTCGACGCGCATCAGGACGATCCGCTGGCCAATCTGAACTGGTCCACCGACGACTTCGCCTGGATCACCGCGCAGCTGTGCCGGATCGCCGATGAGCTGTGTGGGGGCCGTATCGTCTCGACTCTGGAAGGCGGGTATGATCTGAACGCACTGGCCAAGGCCACACGCGCCCATGTTGAAGAACTGATGAAGGCAGCCCGATGACCGAGACACCCGTTGAACAGATGACATTCGAACAGGCGATGAAAGAGCTGGAGGCCGTGGTCGGCCAGCTGGAGCGCGGCGACGTAGCGCTGGACCAGTCGATCGCCCTGTACGAGCGCGGCGCCAAGCTGAAGAAACGCTGCGAGGACGAGCTGAAGCGCGCCGAGGAGAAAGTGGCCGCCATCACGCTGGATGCCGATGGGCAGCCCACCGGGACGACCCCTGTCGAAGGCCTGTAATGTTTTCCGAAAGGCTGGTGCAGGATGCGGCGCTGATCCAGGCGCAGTTCGATCTGGTTCTTGGCGCGCTGGACGATGTCGATGTGACCCGCGCGATGGCCTATGCCACGCAGGGCGGCAAGCGGCTGCGCGGGTTTCTGGTACTGGAAAGCGCCCGGCTGCACGGGATGGACGAGACCTGCGCGATCTGGCCCGCGACCGGGATCGAGGCGCTGCATGCCTACAGCCTGGTGCATGACGATCTGCCCTGCATGGACGATGATGACCTGCGGCGCGGTCGTCCGACCGTGCACAAGCAATGGAACGACGGCATCGCGGTTCTGGCTGGCGACGCTTTGCAGGCGCTGGCATTTGAACTTTGCACCCGGCCCGAGGTCGGATCTTCACACGTTCGGGCGGAACTGGCGCTGACCCTCGCCCGGGCCAGCGGTGCGCAAGGCATGGTTCTGGGTCAGGCGTTGGACATCGCTGCCGAATCTGCCGAACAGCCTTTGACCCTGCCGGAGATCACGCATCTTCAGGCCGGCAAGACCGGGGCACTGATCGAATGGTCGGCGTGCGCCGGTGCTGTTCTGTCGGAGGCTGATCCGACCCCATTGCGCCAATATGCCCGTGCGCTGGGTCTTGCCTTTCAGATCGCCGACGACATCCTTGATGTGGAAGGTGACAGCGAAAAGGCGGGCAAACGGTTGCAGAAGGATGCACAGGCGGGAAAGGCGACATTCGTGTCCCTGCTGGGCCTCGACGCCGCCAAGGCCCGCGCGATCGAGCTGATTGATCAGGCCTGCGCCGCGTTGGATGGGTACGGAGCACGGGCCGAAACCTTGAAGGACGCCGCCCGCTTCGTTATTGCGCGTGAAAGCTGAACCGTAAGGGATGCCATGTCAGACCGTCCGAACACCCCGCTTCTGGACCTTGTGAACCGCCCGGCGGATCTCAAGCAGTTTTCGGACGCGCAGCTGCATCAGCTGGCAAACGAGTTACGGGCCGAGACGATTTCGGCCGTCTCGGTGACCGGCGGGCATCTGGGCGCGGGGCTGGGCGTGGTCGAACTAACCGTGGCCCTGCACGCTGTGTTCGACACGCCGCGCGACAAGATCATCTGGGATGTCGGGCACCAGTGCTATCCCCACAAGGTCCTGACCGAGCGGCGCGACCGAATCCGCACCCTGCGCCAGAAAGGCGGCCTCAGCGGGTTCACCAAACGCAGCGAAAGCCCCTATGACCCGTTCGGCGCGGCGCACAGTTCGACCTCGATCAGCGCGGCGCTGGGCTTTGCCGTGGCCCGCGACCTGGGCGGGGTCACGCCCGAGGGGCTGGGCGACGCGATCGCGGTGATCGGCGACGGGTCGATGTCGGCCGGGATGGCCTTCGAGGCGATGAACAACGCCGGCCACCTGAAAAAACGCCTGATCGTGATCCTGAACGACAACGAGATGAGCATCGCCCCACCCGTGGGTGCGCTGTCGAACTATCTCTCGCGCATCTATGCCGAAGAGCCGTTCCACGATCTGAAGGCCGCCGCCAAGGGGGCGGTGTCGCTGCTGCCCGAACCGTTCCGCGAAGGCGCCAAGCGCGCCAAGGAGATGCTCAAGGGCATGGCGGTCGGCGGCACGCTGTTCGAAGAGCTGGGATTCTCCTATGTCGGCCCGATCGACGGGCATGACCTGGACCAATTGCTGCCGGTGCTGCGCACGGTCAAAGCGCGGGCGACCGGGCCGATCCTGATCCACGCGCTGACCAAAAAGGGCAAGGGCTATGCCCCGGCCGAACAGGCCCGCGACAAGGGCCATGCCACCGCCAAATTCGACGTGGTGACCGGCAAGCAGCAGAAGGCGCCGTCGAACGCGCCATCCTACACCTCGGTCTTCGGCAAGACCCTGGTGGACGAGGCCAGCCGCGACGACAAGATCGTGGCGGTGACCGCGGCGATGCCCGACGGCACCGGGCTGAACCTGTTCGCCGAACGCTACCCGTCGCGCTGTTTCGACGTGGCGATTGCCGAGCAGCACGGGGTCACTTTCTCGGCCGCGCTGGCTGCGGGCGGGCTCAAGCCGTTCTGCGCGATGTATTCCACGTTTTTGCAGCGCGGCTATGACCAGGTGGTGCACGACGTGGCGATCCAGCGCCTGCCGGTGCGCTTTGCCATCGACCGCGCGGGGCTGGTGGGTGCTGATGGCGCGACCCATGCCGGGTCGTTCGACATCGCCTACCTGTCCAACCTGCCGGGCATGGTGGTGATGGCCGCCGCCGACGAGGCCGAGCTGGTGCACATGGTCGCCACCGCCGCTGCCCATGACGACGGCCCCATCGCGTTCCGCTATCCGCGGGGCGAGGGCGTGGGCGTCGATCTGCCCGAACGCGGGCAGGTTCTGGAAATCGGCAAGGGCCGCCTGATCCAATCGGGGGCGCGGGTCGCGCTCCTGTCTTTCGGCACGCGCCTGGCCGAGGTGCAGGAGGCCGCCGAATCGCTGGCCGCACGCGGCATCACCCCGACCATCGCCGACGCCCGGTTCGCCAAGCCGCTGGACCGCGACCTGATCCTGGACCTGGCCGCCAACCACGAGGCGCTCATCACCATCGAAGAAGGCGCCATCGGCGGGTTCGGCAGCCACGTGGCACAACTGCTGGCGGATGAGGGCGTGTTCGACCGCGGACTGAAATACCGCTCGATGGTTCTTCCGGACATTTTCATCGACCAGGCCAGCCCCGCCGACATGTACGCGGTCGCGGGCATGAACGCCGAAAATATCGAAGCCAAGGTGCTTGCCGTTCTGGGCATCGCATCAATCGGCGAAAAACGCGCCTGATCCCGACCGGATCGTCGGTTGCCCTCATCCAGAACGGCACTCGGTTCGAACGGAGGGTATACAAGGCCAGTCGCCCACCAACAAAACCTCACATCGGGGTCAATAACCGGTCTTGCCTACGCCCGTGGGACGGTTTAAACGATCCTTCGCACCGCATACCGCGCCCCCACGGGAACGGGTGCGCGTCGAAAAATGGGCCGCTGTAGCTCAGCTGGTAGAGCACGTCATTCGTAATGATGGGGTCGGGGGTTCGAGTCCCTTCAGCGGCACCATAGCTTCTCGGAACAGACTTCGGTGGTTTGCCGCCAGTTTTCCCGTCTGTTGCTTAGGTTCTTCAATTTATCTGCCGTGCAACCTTTCCGGAAGTTTGGGTTGCTCATCCGCGTGGCGGCCCTAACTCGACGAAAATGACGCAGTCAAACGAACGCTCCCACAGCCGACTGATCTTGGTGCTGGGCGACCAACTGAGCCAAAACTTGAGCGCCTTGAGTAAGGCGGAGAAGGCGCGCGACACCGTGTTGATGGCCGAAGTCGCGGACGAGGCCGGATATGTTCCGCATCACAAAAAGAAGATTGCGTTTGTCTTTTCGGCGATGCGCCATTTCGCACAGGAACTCGGTGCGGCGGGGTGGCAGGTTCGCTATATCAGACTGGATGACCCTGACAATACCGGCTCCATCACAGGCGAGATCGCGCGGGCCATCGCGGATCTGTCTATTGAGAGCGTTCAGGTGACCGAGCCCGGCGAGTACCGGCTGAAAACCGCCTTGCTGGAATGGGCGGACCAAAGCCAAGCCGATCTACATATGCTAGAAGATGACCGGTTTGTCGCCACGCCCCAGGAGTTTTGCAATTGGGCGGACGGACGAAAGCAGTTGCGGATGGAATATTTCTATCGCGAGATGCGGCGCAAAACGGGGCTGTTGATGAACGGCGACCACCCCGAAGGCGGGCGCTGGAACTTTGATGCGGAAAACCGCAAGCCCGCCACGTCCGATCTGTTCATGCCCCAACCGCCCCGATCCGACCCGGATGACATCACCACCGAGGTTCTGAGCCTTGTCGAAACCCAGTTTGGCGACAACTTCGGACAACTGCGCCCGTTCTGGTTCGCGGTGACCCGCGCCGGCGCGCTCGAGGCGCTGGACCATTTCGTGGAACACGCTCTGCCTCTGTTCGGGGACCATCAGGACGCAATGCTACAGGCAGAACCGTTCCTCTATCACTCGGTCCTGTCGCATTACCTGAACGCGGGTCTGCTGGGGCCGATGGAGATCTGCCGGCAGGTCGAGCGTGCCTACTATGAAGGCCGCGCGCCTTTGAATGCGGTCGAGGGCTTTATCCGTCAGATCATCGGCTGGCGAGAATATGTTCGGGGCCTCTATTGGCTGAACATGCCCGGGTACACGGAGCGCAACCATTTCGGGGCAACCCGCCCGCTGCCGGATTTCTACTGGACGGCCAAAACGGAAATGGCCTGCATGGCGGCCGCAATCGGGCAGACGCGCGACCACGCCTATGCCCACCATATCCAGCGTCTGATGGTGACTGGCAACTTCGCGATGCTGGCCGGGGTCGATCCGCACGAAGTCCACGAGTGGTACCTCGCGGTTTACGCCGATGCGTATGAATGGGTCGAGGCCCCCAACGTGATCGGAATGAGCCAATTCGCCGATGGCGGATTGCTTGGGTCAAAACCCTACGCAGCAAGCGGAAACTACATCAACAAGATGTCGGATCACTGTTCGCATTGCCGCTATGACGTGAAACGCAAGTTCGGTGCGAATGCCTGCCCATTCAATCCACTGTATTGGGATTTCCTCGCACGCAACGCCGACAAGCTGCGTGGCAATCCCAGATTGGGCCATGCCTACCGAACCTGGGACCGGATGGACCCCGAAAAACAGGCCCAATACCGCGACAGCGCGCGCGAGATACTCGAGAGCCTCTAGCGTTGGCCGGTCGAAGATGATCGGGCTCGGCGGCAACGCTGCGAGCAGTGGCGGACCTCGTCCCAGACCTTGGCCCATTTTCGCCGCCAGGTGAAAGGACGCCCGCATGTGGCGCAGGTTTTCGTCGGAAGATCCGACTTTTTCCGCATCCGCATCTAGTCCCCCAGATCCAATGACAATTGCGCCGGGTTGCAGGTGGTCGCACGGCTGTTTCCTTTCCGCAAGCGCCCTTTGCGGCTGCCATGCCGGGCCAAGACCTTCGCAGCCTCGTCCCGGAAACCTTCCCCGCGCCGCACCGCCCAGATCCGATCCCGGGCGAATCGGGCCGCCGCGACGTGATCAACGATGGGCATCGGGTAGCGTTTGCCCAGCACGGCACCTGCATTCTTGGCCTTCCACGGCTCTTGCAGATGGCGATCCGGGATATCCGCCAATTCCGGCAACCAACGGCGGGTAAAAGTCCCGGTCGGGTCCTGATCATGGCCCTGCTTCACCGGGTTGTAGATCCGCAGCGCGTTGATACCCGTGGTGCCGGCCTGCATCTGCACCTGGCTCCAGTGGATGCCCGGTTCGTAATCGGTGAACAGGCGGGCGAGAACCTCACCGGGCGCGCGCCAGTCAAGCCACAGGTGATAGCTGGCCGTCGCCATCACCATCGCGCGCATTCGAAAGTTGAGCCACCCCGTTGCCCGCAAGTACCGCATGCATGCGTCAACAAATGGCAGGCCGGTCTCACCGCTGGCCCAGGCCTCCAGCCGATGCGAATCCGGGGCCGAGGGGCGGATCCCGTCATAGGCGCAATGCACGTTCTGGAACTCGATCCGGGGGTCATCCTCCAGTTTCTGGATAAAATGACAGTGCCAATGCAGCCGACCTTCGAACGAGGACATCGCCCCCCGCCACTGTTTGTCGGAGGTGTGGCTCAACGCTTTTTGCCGCGCCCATGTGGCCTGCATCACCTCGCGCATCGACAGCGTTCCCCATGCCAGATGCGGGGACAGGCGCGAACACGCGTTTTCCCCCAGCTGAGGTGAGGACATCGCGCTGCGATAGGTCCGGCCGCGCGTGCTCAGGAATGTGGTCAACCGGTCCGACGCCGCCGTGTGGCCGCCCGACTGGCGCCGTGGACATGGGTCCGGGCGCAACCCCAGTTCCCTGTTGGACGGGATCCCACCCGGGTCCATCGGGATGGGCCGCAATATGGGTGCGGGCGTGATCGGTTCGCTCATGAAGCGATCCCACTCTTTGGCCCAGCCATCGCGCGACGCCAGACGGCGGCGAACCCCGTGATTGCGCGGTTGGTGCCAGGGAATGCCCCGGGTTTGGCACCAGGACGCCACGCGTTTGTCCCGCTGAAAGGTCCAGTCGTTTCCCGTTTCTTCATGCGACCACAGGGCCGTGAGGTCGAAACTCTGTGCAAGATCGTCCAGGACCGACAGCATCTCGCCCGTCCGTACGATCAGGGGCTGGCCCAATTCCGCAAGCTGACTGCGCAGCTCGACCAAGGTTTCGCGGATGAACGCCCATTGGCGAGCGGACATGTCGGGTTGACGCCAAAGATCGGGTTCAACCACGTAAAGCGGCACCAGCGCCCCCCGCTGTGCCGCATGAGCCAGGGCACGATTGTCCTGCACCCTGAGATCCCGCTTGAACCAAACGATCTGCAAAACCGTTCTCCGAACCAAATCTGGGCAATAGCTAGTCTGGTCCGGCCAGCCCTCAAACGGGTTCAATACGCCCCGGTAGGACCAGGACGCAAATGGCGCGCGGAACCGGTTCCGTCATGACCCGTTGCGACCGAAGCCTGTCGGGAAATGGGCAGGCCAGTTCACAAAGCGCTGCCTTGACGGGCGCTTTTTCGGTTGCAATGATCAAAACATGGGCGCTTTGAAAACTATTTTCGTTTCAGCACTATGCACTTTCTCATCCATCGGATTGCTTCATGCTGAAACCGACATGGTCAAATCGTTTGCCGGCTGCGCCGGGCGTTTTTCGGCCGAGATGGAGCATGCCTGGCTTCTGAACGACCCCAAGGCGCAGGACTATGAGTTGCTTCGCGGCGGTTTCGTGTCCTTGCTTGAGGCGACCGTGACTGCAGAGGAGGCCGAACTGGTCCTGAGCCACCGGGTGAACTCAAAACACGCCCATGCGCGCTTGCTCCATACGGCGACCTTTGGCTCGGACATCACGGCGGCCAGCGCCGCGCGGCAGACGGCCAGCGACCTTCTGGATCAGTGCAGCCTGCTGATACTGGGCGGCGTCTGAGACCACCCTTCGCTGCAGCGCCGCATTTTTGGGCGAACCATGCGGCACCGCCGCAAATTTGGGCAACACGCTGAATCAATCCAAAAACTCGCACCACCGGACTCTGAGCCTCGGCAAAAGCTGACCTAGCAATGTGGTGCGCCGAAAGACGGCTTGGAAAATGTGCGAAGGTGCCCGGCCTAGGAACCTGATGACGCCCTCGCACACCGCAATTAAGCGTGGGGGGTATATGGGATGTTTCGGCGTTCCGGACAAGCCTGCTGCGCATCGCACAAAAGGAAACGCTGATGCACTCCAAACTACTCAACACTACTGCTGCTGTATTGTTCGCAACCGCCCTGCCCGCACTGGCCGATTGCCCGATCAAAGTGGGCGTTCTGCACTCATTGTCCGGTACGATGGCCATCTCCGAGACCACGCTGAAAGACACGATGGAGATGCTGGTCGAACAGCAGAACGAAGCTGGTGGCCTGCTGGGCTGCGAGTTGGAAGCCGTAGTTGTCGACCCCGCCTCGGACTGGCCGCTGTTTGCCGAGAAAGCGCGCGAACTGCTGACCGTCCATGAAGTTGACGTGATCTTTGGCAACTGGACATCGGTCTCCCGCAAATCCGTGTTGCCGGTCATCGAAGAGCTCAACGGTTTGCTGTTCTATCCGGTTCAGTACGAAGGCGAAGAAAGCTCGAAGAACGTCTTCTACACCGGTGCCGCACCGAACCAGCAGGCGATCCCCGCAACGGACTACTTCCTTGAGGAACTGGGGGTCGAGAAATTCGCCCTTTTGGGCACCGACTACGTGTATCCGCGCACGACGAACAACATCCTCGAAAGCTATCTGAAGCAGAAAGGCATCGCCGAAGAGGACATCTTCGTGAACTACACCCCCTTTGGCCATTCCGACTGGTCCAAGATCGTGGCGGATGTCGTTGCGCTGGGCGCGGACGGCAAGAAAGTCGGCGTTATCTCGACCATCAACGGCGACGCGAATGTGGGCTTCTACAAGGAACTGGCCGCCGCAGGTATCTCGGCGGATGACATCCCAGTAGTTGCCTTCTCGGTCGGCGAGGAAGAATTGGCCGGTCTGGACACAACCAACCTTGTCGGGCATCTGGCGGCGTGGAACTACTTCCAGTCGGCAGAGAGCGAAGCGAACGAGGCCTGGGTTGCCGCCTGGAAAGCCCGCATGGGCGAAGATCGGGTGACCAACGATCCGATGGAAGCGCATTACATCGGCTTCAACATGTGGGTTAACGCCGCGACCGAGGCGGGCTCGACGGATGTCGATGCCGTGCGCGCAGCCATGTACGGCCAGGAATTCCCGAACCTGACGGGCGGCACGGCCGTCATGCTGCCGAACCACCACCTCGCCAAGCCGGTTCTGATCGGCGAAATCCAGGAAGACGGTCAGTTCGACATCATCAGCCAGACCGAAGAGGTTCCGGGCGATGCCTGGACGGACTACCTGCCCGAATCCGCGGTTCTGATCTCGGATTGGAAAGAGCTGGGTTGCGGTATGTACAACACCGAAACGAAAAGCTGCGTACAGATCAAATCGAACTACTAAGATCTGAACCGGAATACCTCGGGGCGCATCACATGTGCCCCGGGGCCCAATGCCGAGGTCTCCCCAAATGACGCTTTCGATTTGCCGGGCTTTGCTTGCCCTGCTGCTGTTCGTGGCCCCTGGTCTTTTGCAAGCCCAATCCTCCGACGCGCCGGTCCAGAAGCTTTTGCAGGCCCATGCGGAGGTCATTCAAAAATCCTCTCGCAAGACGATCGGCCCTGCGATTGACGCCCTGGCGCAGAGTGGATTGCCCGAGGCACAAACCGTTCTGGAGCGGTGGCAGGCCAAGGACATGTGGTTCAACCGGGATACGGGCCTTTTCGTTTTTGCGTCCAAAGCCGATGGCGGTTTGCGGGTTTTCGACATCTCGGATGGGGCCGAGATCGGTGTCGTCGACAAGAAAAACTACAAACAACTCAAGCCGAACTCGGGCATTCGCGGGTTGATCGCTTCGGCGCTGGTGCAGTTTCAATTGAACGACCCCGACCCGCTGAACCGAAGCGCAGCGCTGACGGCGATCGAGCGGGACGCGGAACGCTCGCACCTATCCGCCCTGCGCGGCGCCATTGCCGGAGAGCAGGACGCGGATCTGCGGGCCCGCAAGGACCGGCTCGAGCGTCTGTTGACGATCCGGTTTGATGATGACGCGGTCGCAAGGCTGGCTGCAATCGACAGCTTCGCCGGCGATCTGGGCGTTGACGTGCGCGCAACGCTCAATCCCCTTGTTGCATCTGAAATCAAGGTGTCCGACACGGCTCCGGATGGCGCTGTGACCATCGAGGCCGGGTCGGACGAACTGACACAGAAACAGGCCTATGACCTGTTGGTTGAGAACGGGTTGGCACCGGCCCTGGTGGACGACGGCACCATCAAAGAGACCCTGATTTCGAATATCGACGGTGACAGGGTCGCAGGCGTACAGGTGGCAAGTCTGGACGAAGATGCGGCACGACAAGCGGCATACCAGCTGCTGGCCGATCAGGGGCTCGCCGCTCCGCTAGTGACGCAGGACGACATCGCAGAGGCTGTGCAACAGTACAAGTTCTACCGAGTCTACACCTCGGCGCCGTTGCCGGTGGCGCTGGCGGCGCAGGCCGTGCTGGACAATATCGAGACGCAAGTCGCTCTCAACCAGACGGCGGATCTGGTTCTGGATGCGCTGTCGCTCGCCTCGATCTATTTCCTTGCCGCCATCGGCCTTGCCATCACTTTCGGCGTCATGGGCGTCATCAACATGGCGCATGGTGAGTTCATCATGATGGGCGCCTATACCGGATATGTGGTTCAACTGTTCATTCCGGACCTGACCCTGTCGATCATTGTCGCCATTCCCTGCGCATTCCTGGTGACCTTCGGCGCCGGTGTTCTGCTGGAACGTCTGGTCATTCGCTGGCTGTATCACCGTCCGCTGGAGACGCTGCTTGCGACCTTCGGGGTTTCCATCGCGCTGCAGCAACTGGCCAAGAACATCTTTGGAACCCAGGCGCGTCCCCTGACCGCCCCGGCCTGGCTGGACGGTTCGATGGTGCTGAACGATATCGTCTCCATCAGTTACATCCGCATCGCGATCTTTGTTCTGGCGCTGCTGTTCCTCGCGCTTTTCCTCATCGTCATGAACCGGACCCGGCTGGGGCTTGAGGTGCGCGCCGTGACGCAGAACCCGCGCATGGCTTCCTCGATGGGTATCAATCCCGACCGGATCAACATGCTGACCTTCGGCTTTGGCTCGGGCATCGCGGGCATTGCCGGCGTGGCAATCGGGCTTTACGCAAAGGTCACGTCCGAGATGGGTTCCGACTATATCGTGCAAAGCTTCATGACAGTGGTCGTGGGCGGTGTGGGCAACATCTGGGGGACGCTGCTGGGGGCCACGATGGTCGGCACGCTGCAGAAGGGGATCGAATGGTTCAACCCGTCCAATACCCTGGCGGCGCAGACCTACATGATCCTGTTCATCATCCTGTTCATTCAATTCCGGCCGCGCGGCATCATCGCGCTCAAGGGTCGGGCGGCGGAAGCGTGATATGGTTGACATGACATCCACAGCCAGCCCGATGCGAAAGCCATTTGTGCTGCGCTATCCCTCGGTCGCGATCTTTCTGATCGTCCTGGCGCTGTTCACGGCGACCATAACAGTGCTGGGCGAAGGGTTCGGGATCGGCCTGATATCCACCAGCTTCGTCAAGACATTGGGCAAGACCCTCTGCCTGTGCCTTGCGGCCCTGGCGATGGACCTGGTGTGGGGCTACACGGGCATCCTGTCCCTGGGGCATATGGCCTTCTTCGGAATCGGCGGATACGCCATCGGCATGTGGCTGATGTATGCGCGGACCGAGATCATCGTGATCGAAAGCCTCGCGTCCTCGGCCTTGCCACCAACGGCCCAGGAAATCTCTGACGGTATCGCCACCCAGATCTTCGGCGTCGTCGGCGCATCCGAGTTTCCACCGATCTGGGCTGTTGCGCATTCGCTGCCCTTGCAACTGGCTGCGGTCGTACTGGTGCCCGGCTTGCTGGCCCTTGTGTTCGGGTGGCTGGCCTTCCGCAGCCGCGTGACCGGGGTCTACCTGTCGATCCTGACACAGGCGATGACGCTGGCGCTGTCTCTGTACCTGTTTCAGAACGACAGCGGACTGCGCGGGAACAACGGCCTGTCCGGTCTGCAGAATCTGCCGGGTCTGGATTCGGTGCCGCAATCGACGGTTTCGATCCTGTTCTTCTGGGCGTCGGCCATGGCGCTGGGGTTGGGCTATCTGGTCTGCGCCTGGATGGTGTCCGGCAAGTTCGGATCGGTCATTCGCGCCATCCGGGACGACGAAAGCCGGGTTCGGTTCCTTGGGTATTCGGTCGAAGCCTACAAGCTGTTCATCTTCACCTTCACCGCCGTGATCTGCGGCATCGCAGGTGCCCTGTATTACCCCCAAGCCGGCATCATCAATCCAGCCGAGATCGCGCCCATTGCATCAATCTACCTGGCTGTCTGGGTGGCGATCGGCGGACGGGGCCGTCTGTACGGAGCAGTGATCGGCGCGGCATTCGTTTCTCTGCTGTCCACCTGGTTCACGGGTGGTCAGGCCCCCGACATCTCGCTGGGGTTCTACACGATCCAATGGGTCGACTGGTGGACCATCCTGCTTGGGCTGTCATTTGTCGCGGTCACGTTGTTTGCGCCTCGGGGCATCGGCGGTCTGATCGACAGGTTTGCCGAACGGCGCGCCCCGGATCGCCACGGCGCCGATCTGGGCCCGGATCTTGGGTCGTTGCGCGAAAAGGAGGCCGACGAATGAGTACGTTGCTTGAAGTCTCCGGCGTGTCCGTAACCTTCGACGGATTCAAAGCCATCAACAACCTGACATTTCAGATTGGCCCAGCCGAAATGCGCGCGGTCATCGGCCAGAACGGGGCGGGCAAGACGACGTTCATGGACATCATTACCGGCAAGACCAAACCGGATGACGGCCATGTTCTGTGGGGCGACAAATCCGTGTCGCTCCTGTCGATGAGCGAAAGCCAGATTGCCCAGGCCGGCATCGGCCGAAAGTTCCAGCGCCCCACCGTCTTCGAGGACCAGAGCGTTCGCGAGAACCTGATGCTGGCCCTCAGGAACAAACGCGGCCCGCTGGCGGTCCTGCGGTTTCGGGCCGGACAGTCGGATCATCAGAAGGTCGCTGACCTGGCCGAGGAAATCGGACTGCAGAATGCCTTGAACCGCAAGGCGGGTGAGTTGAGCCACGGGCAGAAGCAGTGGCTTGAGATCGGCATGCTGCTGGCGCAGGATCCGCAGTTGCTGCTGGTTGATGAGCCGGCCGCCGGAATGACCCCCGCCGAGCGTGAGCACACGACCGACATTCTTGTCGCGGCCGCCAAAACCCGCGCCGTGGTGGTGGTTGAACATGACATGGAGTTCGTCCGCCGCCTGAACTGCAAGGTCACGGTGCTGCACGAAGGGTCAGTTCTGGCCGAAGGGTCGCTGGACCACGTCACCAATAATGACAAAGTGATTGAGGTGTATCTTGGCCGCTGAGCTTCTGGAAATCTCGGACCTGTCCCTGCACTACGGCGGCAGCCAGATCCTGAGCGGGATCGACATCACCGCACGTCAGGGTCAGGTCACCTGCGTGATGGGCACCAACGGCGTCGGCAAGACCAGCCTGTTGAAAGCCATCTCCGGAACGCACCCCCGCAGCGGCGGTGAATACCGGCTTGGCGGCGAGCAGATCGGCAAGGCCACATCCTATGAGCTGGCTCGAAAAGGTGTGGCTTATGTTCCGCAAGGACGAGAAATCTTTCCGTTTCTGACGGTCCGCGAGAACCTGGAAACCGGTTTTGCCTGCCTGCCCCGCAGCGAACACAGGATACCTGATTACATCTTCGAACTGTTCCCGATTCTCAAAGAGTTCCTGTCGCGGCGCGGTGGTGATCTGTCAGGCGGTCAGCAGCAGCAGCTCGCAATTGCGCGGGCCTTGATCACGAAACCCAGGCTGCTTTTGCTGGATGAACCAACCGAGGGCATCCAGCCCAACATCATCAAGCAGATCGGCGAAGTCATCCGCCTGTTGCGCGATCAAGGTGAGATGGCGATTGTCCTGGTCGAGCAGTATTTTGATTTCGCGTATTCTCTGGGCGACAGTTTTCTGGTGCTGGAACGCGGGTCGCCATTCCTGAAAGGATCAAAATCCGAACTTGGTCAGCAGCAGCTCAGGGCGGCCGTTTCGGTTTGATCTTACCGGCCCAGTGCTTCGGGCAGGTGTTCCACCAAGGCCCGCTGCACGACGGCAAACCGCGGTGTGCGCGCAATCTCTTCAAGCGTGGCAACCCACAGAGGAACCTCGATTTTCGGATCGATGTCCGGCGCCCGCCGCAACCGCGGGTCCGCATCACCGATGAACGTCGGCAAAAATGCCTTGCCGACACCTGTCGCAGCCATCTGCTGGAGCACAAGGAAACTGTCCGCGCCGATGGTCGTGTCTTCATCCCGCACATGTTCGGCCATCCATCTGGCCGGGACCGAACCGCTCAGCGCCCCGTCCAACCGCATCCATTTTCGGTTGGCGGACCCATCGTCGTAGACCCCGAAGGCCAACGCGCCAGCCCGCTCGCCCACCAAGTCTTCGCCCAGGCGTATTGATGGACGCACCGCAATGTCCGCGGTCAGCCGCGACAGGTCATGGTGATTGTTCCCGCTCAGCAGACTCAACTCCAGACCCGGATAAAGCGCAGAAATGCGGTTCAGTATCCCGGGCAAAACAAGCTGGCAAAGGCTGTCGGTCGAGGCAATCCGCACCCGCCCGGTCGGCGAACGGTCCGCGCCCACGATTGCCCGTTCAACCGAAAGCACCGCATCCTCGACATTTTCCATGGCAGAAAGAATGGCCCGGGCCTCGGGCAGCGTGCTGTAGCCCGTCGGGTTCTTTTGAAAGATCACGCACCCATGGCGTCGTTCAAACGCGGCCACCCTGCGCAGCACCGTTGCATGGGTCACGCCCAGCGCTGTGGCCGCTGCATTCAACGAGCCGTGCCGGCTTACGGCGAGTGCGTATCGGATGTCATCCCAGTTTTGATTGTTCATAAGTTAACAAGAAACGCAGAGAAATAAACAATTACAAGAAATTTCGATCAAGCTACCATTCGGCACATTCATGTGGGAGAGATACCATGATCAAGAAATTCTCAATCCTTGCGGCGAGTTTGTTTTCTGCGGCCGTTATTGGCACGGCCGTAGCCCAGGAAAGCGAAAACCCGGCCGTCAAGGCGCGGAAGGCCGTCATGCAGCTGTATGCGTTCAATCTGGGCACGCTTGGCGGCATGGCCAAGGGCGAGGTGGAATACAACGCCGAGGCCGCGACGCGCGCGGCAAACAACCTGGTTGCCGTGACGCAGATCGATCAGTCGGCCATGTGGCCAGCCGGGTCCGACAATGTCTCCGACCCATCTTCTCGTGCGCTTCCGGCGATCTGGGAGAACTTCCCGGATGTCAGCGCCAAGGGCAAGGCAATGGCTGAAGCCGCGGTTGCGATGCAGGCCGCCGCCGGGCAAGATGTCGAAGCGCTGAAAGCAGCGATGGGACCATTGGGTGGAGCCTGTTCGGCATGTCACAAGGCATACAGAGCCCCAAAGAACTGACAAGGCCCTGACGGTGCGGCGGCTTCTGTCGATTGCCGCGGTCGTGGCCGGGCTGACCGGTCTGGTTCTGACCCGACCGCAACACGTCGATCCGGCCGAGTTGGACGGTATTGCCCCTGATCTTGTCAGGGGCGAGACCGTGTTCTTTGCGGCCGGATGCGCCTCGTGCCATTCAGCGCCGAACTCCGAGGGTGAGGAAAAGCTGGTGCTGGCGGGCGGACGCCGGTTCGAGACAGATTTCGGTACGTTCATAGCTCCGAACATATCCAGCGACCCAGAAGCCGGGATTGGGTCATGGTCGGCGCTGGAACTGGCGGATGCCCTGATCTACGGAACCGGGCCGGACGGGCAACACTATTACCCGGCCTTCCCTTACACGACCTATACGAACATGACGCCGGAGGATGTCGTGTCGCTGCGCGCATTCCTCGGCACCCTGCCGGCCGCCTCGCAGGAAAGCAGAGCGCACGAGGTCGGTTTCCCCTTCAACATCCGGCGAAGCTTGGGCGGCTGGAAGCTTCTCTACCTTGAACCAGGGTGGGTGGTGGACGGTAATCTTGATGTGCAGCAGCAGCGCGGACGCTACCTGGTCGAAGCCTTGGGCCATTGCGCCGAGTGCCACACGCCCAGAGATGGCCTTGGCGGCTTGAGCCGGGATCAATGGCTGACGGGTGCGCCAAATCCCAGCGGAAAAGGGCGCATCCCCGGCCTGACCACCAACCACCTGGATTGGTCCGAAGCCGACATCGCCGAATATCTGAAGTCCGGTTTCACTCCGGACTATGACAGCGCCGGCGGAGAGATGGCCGAGGTCATCGAGAACACTTCCCGTCTGTCCGATGAGGACCGGTTGGCGATTGCCGCATATCTCAAGGTTGTTCCGGTACCGGCCAACGACGCCACAACAGACTGAGCCGACGCCCACATCCCCCGGCAACCTACGAGCCTTGGCGATTCGTCTGGCGGCGTGATCTTGGCACCTTGGGCCTTTTCGCTTCACCTTTCGGACCTTTGGTTGGAAATTCGTCAGACCTAAGCCCGATGTGAACTGGTCCAACCCGGCTTAGCCTCCCTACGACAACCAGACATTTGTCGAACAGCAAAGGGGGCTGAAATGATTGCGAACCGGAAACTGGGACAACTTCTCAGCACTGTGGCACTGGCGACGTTGATTTCGGCGGCGCCTTACACTCCCAAGTTCAGCACCGAGGGCGGCTTACAGCTTGAGCCCGCTTACGCGTTTGCCAAAAGCGGCAAAGGCAAAAGTGGCAGCGGTCGGGACGACGATGATGACGATGACGATCGGGACGATGATGACGACGATCAGGATGACGACGACGATGATGATCGGGATGATGACGACGATGACGACGATCGATCAAGTCGCAGCGGCAGCAAAAAGGGATCGTCGCAATCCGGAACCACCCCGACCGGGTCGGCCGGCATAACCAAGGTCGAGACAACTGCGAACGGGATCGAAGTTCGCTATGCGGACGGAACAAAGGAAGAAATCGAAAACGGCAGATACGAGAGAAAGAATGCTCAGAATCGGACCGTTGAGGAACGGCCAGCCACAGGTGCCGATATCTCAAGGCTTCGTTCCCTGGCGAACGGCATTTCGATCAAGAATGTAAGCGCATCCGGGCAAGGTGGTACGGCCGGAAGCCGCCCCACAAAGATCGAACGTCAAGGCAACAACATCGAAGTCAACTACGCCAACGGCTGGAAAGAAGAGATCGAGTTCGGGCGCTACGAGCTGAAAGACCCCTTCAACCGGACCGTTGTGGAAAGAACAGCCACGGCCGCAGACATCCGGAGGCTGCAATCGGTCGCGAACTGACGAACAGCGCGAATTTCCCGGACGGTCTCTCGGTCGGAGAGGCCGTTTCGGCGTTCACAGGCTATGCGGGCTTGTTTTTCTTGCCCCACGCGTCGTGCGCGATAAGCGCGGCCTCGACCCGGTTCCGCGCGTGCAGCTTGGACAGGATCGCCGTCATATAGTGTTTCACGGTCTTTTCCTGAAGATCCAGTTCCACGGCGATCTCGCGATTGCTCAAACCCTTGGCCACGCGCCTGAGTATCTCCTCTTCGCGATGCGTGAGATCATCCAGGACATCGCTGCTGTTCGCAGGGCTTGCGTCGTTGTTGATCTGAAGCAGTACCCGCGAAGCCAGCCCCGGCGAAACGAACCCCTCCCCCGCGGCGATGCTGCGCAGGGAGGCGGTCAGTTCGCTCGCGGTTACGCCTTTGACAATATACCCAATCGCTCCGGCCTCTAGTGCATCGGCAACATCGCTGCTGTTCTCCGAAACCGTCAGAATCGCGATGCAGGGCGGTTTTTCCATTGCGGCGATCCGGCGTGTCGCGTTGATCCCACCGCCGGGCATCGAGAGATCGAGAATTGCGATGTCGGGCTGGTGCTGAGCGACAAGCGCAACCGCTTCGTCGGCGCTGGATCCGGCCGCGAGAACTTCGAACCCTTCTGCCTCATCCAAGGTCCGCCGCAGCCCATCCCGGAAAATCGGATGATCATCTGCTATGACAAGTGTCTTGGTCATGGTGAGCTCGTTTTGTTGGGAAACAGGGTCATTTCGACGGTGGTGCCCTGACCGGGACTGGACGAGACCTGAAACCTGCCGCCGATGCTTTCGACCCGATCGCGCAGCCCCAGCAGCCCCTGGCCGCCATCATCGCGCAGAACGGTACCGTCCAAAGGATCAAAGCCGGGTCCATCGTCCTTGACCTGAATGACAATGCAATCGTCGCGAACATGGCAGGTGACGCTGCAGCGGGACTGCGGGGCATATCGCGCGGTATTCGAGAGTGTTTCCTGAAGAAAGCGGAAAACGCACAGTTTGTCAGACACCGACAAATTCGGCATGTCACTGCCATGAAACGAGATTTCAGGCCGCAACGGGCTGTGCTCCGCGTGGTCCTCGACCGCTCTTTTCACGACATCAATCAAGGTCAGGTTGTCGATATCGGGCGCAGACAGCCCCCGGGACAGCGCGCGGATTTCGGTCAAGGACTTCTGCAGCGACTGCTGGATTTCCTCGGCCTCCTTCGGTTTTGGGGATTTGTCCGAAAACGCGGCCTCCAACCGAAGGGCGGCAAGTGAAAGGTACTGCGCCGGGCCGTCATGAAGTTCGGCGCCGAGTTTCTTCAGAAACCCGTCCGTCTGCGCGGCATACCGCCCCGAGGCCTCGACCACCCGCGACCGCAGCATCGCATTCTGCGCCGCCATCCTTTCGCTTTCCGCCAGCCGTTTCTTCAATAGCCTCGCCTGCCGCCGGATGGTGTTGTCCCCGATCGCAACGATGCAAAAAAGGACAACCGTGCTTGCCAGAAAGGCGGAACCGACCACCAACCAGCTTGTGCGCCTGGCTTTTGCCAGATCCATCTCCAATTGATCGGCCCTTTCATAGAACTCGGCCACGGCAATGATTTCACCGGACCACAGTTCACGAATGGGGCTGTAGACCTCGAGCAGCGGTATCCCCAAGGCCGCTTCGGCAGCGCTTTCATCGTGATCCAGTTCCTCGAACGAGCCCGAGATTTCGCCGATCCAGGCGCGCTGAAGGTCACCCGTCGGCTCGAAACGGTTACCGATGATGCTTGTGTCCGAGGCGTGTACGACCACACCACCCTGCTTCCAGAACTTGTATGATACGATACGATCGCGCATCGGCTGGGTCATGAAAATCTCGTCCAGCGCCCGCCTCGCCTGCTCGGACAGGCGGTCACCCAACGCCAGTTCCTGGCTGAGAGGTGAGACGATGCTTTCCATATACAGCGCCGCCGAATTGGCCGAGTTCTGCACGACCGCATTCTGGATTCGATTTGAAACCCACACACCGACGATCGCGGTTGCAGATCCCATCACAAGGATGCTTGCCGCAAGAAAAACTCGCGACAACGACCAATTCCCAATCGTCAGCTCAGCAACTTTCGTCCTCATTGTGGTCCCGACTATGACCCACAATCGAAAACCGCACCACAGACCTTGGTCTGACGTGATCCAGTTGTTCGCCCCAGCAAGCCCCGCCCGCAGCCCCAGAAGCACACCCCGACTTGCGATGCCTATTACGACTTGAAAAACACTCCGCGCCCCGCAAGCATTGACGCAACCGTTACCCCTTTGGTTGAGCGTCGGTTGACCGGCGTTTCTGCGAAAATCTAATAGTTCAAAGGATTTTGATGCGCGCCGCCGTATTTTTCTTGTCGATCGTCTTTTTGGTTTTGTCCGGATCCGCTCAGGCTCAGAGCATCATTCCGCTTGCCCAGAAGGGCGGGCTGCACGCGGCATATGTGGTTCCAGTGGACACCTTCGACCGCGTGGATGTTCAGTTGATTGTTCTTTCGGGGTCGTATGACGACCCGGACCCGTCCGGCACAGCCCATCTGACCGAGCATCTCGCCGCGTTCTCGGCCGACGCCACCATTCTCAGAAAACCGCGTGAACGCGACATCTACGCCACCACGCACAATGTCGCGACCGTGTACACGAATTCCGGGCTGCCATCCGAGGCGGAGATGTTGTTGCGGCTTTCCCGGGCCGTTCTGGACACGCCATCCGTATCCAGGCAATTTGCGGAGAGCGAAGTCGCTATCGTCCAGCGGGAAACCTTGCTGCGTGAACGGCAATATCCTTTTCGCTGGCTCAGCCGAATGGCACTTCAAAACCTCTACGGCACCTTGCGCGGCCGGGCAGACAACACCGTCGAGGATCTGCCCAAGCTGAGCCTCGAGAAGGCCTATCAGTTTCACAAGGAACACTATGTGCCGTCCAACGTGACGTTGATTGTCTCCGGAAACATTGAACCAGCCCGGGCCGAAGAACTGGTGGCGCGGGTGTTTGGCGATACCGAACCATCTGACGCTCCGAAAAAACCGTGGTTGGATCAAAAGCCGGATCCCGAGAAACAGTCCGTCGTGCGCCTGCAGTCGGATCGGTTGCAACGCGACACCGTGCTGTTCGCAAAATTCGTGGAATTCGAAGACCGCTCCACGAGCATCGACATGCAAGGCGCGTTCTTCATCGCAAGCGGGATCCTGAACGAACGGATCGCCAAGGTTCTACGCCACAAGGACACGCGGATACTCAACCATGGCGTCAACTGGTATTTTGCGAAGAATGCCGATGTTGAACTGGTGATCGACCTGCAACTCATGCCCGGCTTCAGCGTGGATGAAGCCAAGGATCTGCTGACCGAAACCTTGGCTGGCTTGCTGGACGAGCCGATCAGCAAATACGAAATTCATCAGCTCCGTCAAAAGGAAGTGGTCTGGTCCCAGAACATGGCCCGCCGTCCTTCGGCCTTTCTGTGGTTTCTGCAGAACGTCGCCGCCGACGGATTCCCGCCCATCAGCCCGTCGGTCTTTGCCGAAACGCTGAGCAACACCACAGATCAGGAAGTTATCGATTTTGCGGAAAAAATCTTGCAGCCCTCGGCGACATCTTTCGTTCTTGCAGAGAAAGCCGACTGACATGCGCGTTTTCAAGGGCCGGCTTCTCGCAGCTCTCTTTGCGGCGCTTACCTTGCTGCCGGGTGAGCGGGCACAGGCGGAACTGATTGCGACTGCAGGCGAAACGAAACTGGTCGAGCTCTCTCCGCTTGAGAACGGCACGTCCGCGCTGACCCTGGTTTGGACGATTGACCACCCGACGCTGGACCGCACTGCCGCCATGTCCGCCGCCATTGCGAGCGTGGTGACAGGTGGGACCTCGACCCGCTCATCCTACGAAGTCAGTTCGTTCCTGAAGCTGAAAGGTGTCGAACAGAAAATCGGCAGAAGCGGCAAGAACCTGACGCTCACCGTCTCGGCGCCAAGCGAAGTCTTCCCGGAAGTCCTGGTGCACCTCGAGAACGTATTGCTCGAACCCCGATACACACCAAACTGGTACGCACGAGAGCTTGAGACGTCTCGCCCAGTTATCTCGACCAGAACCAGACAGCCGTCGGATGTGTTGAACGAGGTTACCAATTATCTGGAATTCGACCCTGCCGCCACGGACGAAGAAACCCTTGAAACCGACTTTCAGTTCGGACGACCAGATCAGGTCATCCTCAGATCAGAGGACGAAGAGGTAACGCGCCGCACCGTCCGATTGATCAATTCGCTGCCGGGGGCGCGGTTCCGGCTGGGGCGCGCCCTGAGCAAATGGGCCGAAGGGTGGACCGGCGCGAACGGGGCGCCCTTTGCCCTGCCCAAAGGTATCGTGCATCTCGCCGATCCCGACGCATCCGAAATGTTGATCCTGCTTGCCAATGCAAAGGCGTTTTCGAACGCACGGGACCAGCTTGGCTCGAACCTTCTTGTTGACTATATCGGCGCCAATCAAGGCTCGGAGATGTTTCGGGTCATCCGCCAGTCCATGCGTGCATCCTACGATCCACGTTCGGACTTTGTGGTCGTGGGCAAGAACAAGGCCGTGATCGCGCTGAGCGCGACCGTCGAAGCCAGCGCATGGCCCGTGGTCCACGGCAAGATCATGGAAATCTATCAAGGCGTCCGCAACGGAGGCGTTGTCCCGGAAAGTCTGGAAATCCAGAAAGATCGGTTGGACCGCACCTACTATCACAGATTCTTCACAGACCCTGACTGGGGCGCGCGCCAGTTTCTGGACGAACATCCTGACGGCGTAGAAGGCGAAATCACCCTTCCACTGTTTGAGGCATTCCGGACAGTCTCGACCGAAGAGACGATTGAGAACGCCGATACGCTGTTGCCCCCGGTTGAGGAGTTCCTGGTGATCTTGATCGGAGGAGGTGTTTCCCCGTCGGCCGACATGCGGTCGGACGGGTACTGTGCCCTGCCCAAAGGCGCACCGATCAGGGATTGCCTCAACAAGCTGTCAAACGCGGAATACTGACTGTCCGCGGGCCAATGCTGCGGTGCTTCAAAGACCAGATGATCCCCGCGATACATCGTCTCGAAGGTACCGCGGGATTGACCCTTTGGGATTGTCTGTCGGTCACGTAAGCTTGGACTTGCCTGTCGCGCAGCAAGGAGAACGCAATGCGTGTTCTTGAAATACTACCTTTCGTTGGTCTGTGTTTGGTGTTGGTATCGCCACTTCCCGGAAGTGCGGCCCCAACGGCAGCAGAGTGCAATAGTGCGGGAGGAAAAACCGTCACGATCAAGGGAAAGACCGCTTGCGCGTTCGCGGGCGGAGCATGCCCAGAG
>NZ_JBXWSK010000028.1:0-40873 GCF_059613385.1 Ruegeria sp. BHSA162 | reverse complement strand
CAAGACGCCGGGAAAGGCAGATGGGAACAGCGTGATCACCTTGGCCTTCCACACGCCATGCAGGTCCGGCGTGGGCGTCAGCAGCTCACGCGGTTTCAGCGTGGGGCGAATGGCCTTGCGGCCATATGACTTTGCAGGTTTGTCCGTCATGTTTTCGTGGTCAGACTGTTTTGAGCGCGTTCGACGATGCGGGCTTTCTGTCGGACCAGCGCCGCCTCGTCCAGCCCCGATCGGTTCAACTCGAGCATTTCGGACAGCGCTTCTTGCGGCAATGCCGGGTTTGACCGAGTGGGCTTGACCAGCAGGGCGGCCTTTTCGGGCGGCAGATCCAGGAACTCGGCAAAAGGTGTGCCGGGGCCAAAGCTATGCTCACGCAGGTCTTCCAGCCATTCGGTCTGCACTCGAACCGAGGGCAGCCGATCACGAACGGCGTCCGCAGTCTGCTGCAGTGAAGGGAGCTCTTCGAGCCTCTCGCGGAACGTGTCGAAATCCTGCACCAGCCGCGTGCGCTGAAGATCATGGGCCCAGAGACTGCGGATCCAACTGCCGCGCTGGCGCAGCGAGAGATATACGGTGATGTCCAGTTCCGACCCGACCAGCCGGTTGCGCAGCGTATCGACCAGGCAGGCGGCCAGATCAGGGGCTTCGGCGTATCCCACAACCAGATTGCGGCTGGGGCGAAGCCCCGAGAAGTTCTCCTCACTCAGGATCAGCCCGCGCTTTTCCCCGAAATCCAGCGTCGCCAGAAGTTCGCGCCAGCGATTGCCGAATTCGGACAGCGTACCGAATGTCCCATACAGCGAATGGCGCGTGGCGGCTTCGGATAACCCGGATTTGCGGGTGACATAGGGCAGAACCAATGCGTGGCGCGGCCAGATCAACGCTCGGTTCTCGAACAGAAAGGATTGCGCGGCAGTCGTGCCGGTTTTGTGAAGGCCCAGATGCAGCAAGATGCGCCGCGTCACAGCAGGCCCTCGGGAGGGTCGGCGACGATACGCCCGGCCTCAAGGTCAACCGTGGGTACGGCCGCTTTGGTGAATGGCAGAAATACAGTGGATTTCAGTCCCGGTCCGTGCAGTTCGAGCAGGTCGTCGGCGCCGTGGTTCTGCACCGATTTGACCCGCCCCAGCAGGGTTCCGCCGGTGTCATAGACCTCAAGCCCCAAAAGGTCGGCGTGATAGAATTCGTCATCCGGCAGCGATGGCAACTGCTCGCGCCGGGCATAAAGGCGCAGCCCCTTCAGGGCGTCCGCCTGTTCCTTGGTTTCGACCCCGCCCAGACGCGCGGCAAATCCGTTCTTGATCGCGCGGGTGATGATCAGCGGATAGCGCTGGGCACCACTCTCGTCGGTCAGAGGGGAGTAGGTCTCGATATCCTCGGGTACCGCGCAGTAGCTTTTCAGGCGGACCTCGCCGCGTACGCCGAAGGACCCGGCGATGCTGCCGACACAGATCAGATCAGTCATTGGGCATTTCCGTTGTCACGCATATTCCACTTTCCCAGACACCGATTTCGTCGCAGGCTTCGCGTTGATTGTTGCGCTCAAAGAACACGCCCACAATAAAGGCGATCAGCAGCAGGATGGGAAGGCGTATCAAACCAAACATGCCACCCTACCGCGTTTCCACCGGCAGGCTGCCGCGGCGGCACTCCCAGCCATGGGTTTCCAGTTCGGGCGTGTCCGAGCTTTCCTCGGACCAGCCCACGCAGAAATAGCCGATCAGCCGCCAGCCCTCGGGCACCGACAGGTCGCGGGCCAGCCGGTCGGGATCGAGGATCGAGACCCAGCCCAGTCCCAGGCCATGCGCGCGCAGCGTCAGCCAGAACAAAGTGACGGCCGAGACCACCGAATAGCGGCGCATCTCTGGCATGGTGCCTGCGCCCAGCCCCTGGCCCTTGTCGGTGGCGTCATCGCAGAACACCGCCAGCTGAACCGGCGCCTCTTGCATGCCCGACAGTTTCAGCTGGCTGTACAACTGCGCTCGGTCACCGGAGTAGCCCGCCAGCGCCGCGTCATTTGCCGCCTTGAAGTTCTCCAGCGCCGCGGTCCGGGCCGCAGTGCTTTCGACGCGGATCACGCGCCACGGTTCGCTCAGCCCCACCGAAGGGGCCAGCTGAAACGCATCGAGGCAGCGCGTCAGCACTGCCTCGTCCACCGCGTCTGTGCGGAACCGGCGCACATCGCGCCGGAGCCGCATCAACAGATCGAACTGCGTGCGGAAATCTTCGGTGAAAGCCTGATCCTGCACGCGCCCGCCTGTTTACTCTTCTGCAGCAGCAGCTTCTTCTTCGGCCGGAGCGGCAGCAGCCTCTGCGGCTTCAGCAGCCTTGGCGGCTTTCTCTTCGGCGCGCTCCTGGGCTTTCTTGCCCGGGGTGCCCTTCTGAGGGTTGTTGCGCTCGGCTTTTTCCTTGGCGCCTGCGGCTTCCAGCATGCGGGCGATCCGGTCGGTCGGCTGCGCGCCCTGGTCCAGCCAGTACTGGATGCGCTCCATGTTCATCTTCACGCGCTCTTCGCTGTCTTTCGGCAGCAGCGGGTTGTAGGTGCCCAGCTTCTCGATGAAGCGGCCGTCACGCGGCATGCGGCTGTCCGCTGCAACGATGCGGTAGAAGGGGCGCTTTTTCGAGCCGCCACGGGCCAGACGAATTTTCATTGCCATTGTGGTATCTCCTTTGGATGGCGTTGGCCGGAGTGTTCCGGCTATTTCTGGTGTTTGTTGAACCTCGGGTTCACTTCTGGTGTTTCTTGTGGTGTCGGATGACTTCCTGAATGATGAAATTCAGGAAAGCCTTGGCAAAATCGGGGTCCAGATCCGCCTCTTTCGCCAGGTCTTCAAGCCGTGCGATCTGCGCGGCCTCGCGCGAGGGATCGGACGGGGGAAGTTCGTGTTCGGCCTTGAGCTTGCCAACGGCCTGCGTGTGCTTGAACCGCTCGGCCAGCGTATAGACCAGAATCGCGTCCAGCCGGTCGATGCTTTCGCGGTGGTCTTTCAGCAAGGCCGCGGCCCGCGTCACGGGATTGTTCATTGGCCGGTCCTTTCGGTGGTCAGATCGGTCGTTGACGTGTCGAGTTTCGGGTGCCGCCAGATCTGTGCGGACTTGCCCAGCACTTCGCCCTCACGCTCGTAGGTCGCGCCGAGACGCTGTGCCAGAGCGCGCGAGCGGTCATTGGCGTGGGCGATGTAGCTGATGACGCCGTTCAGCCCCTGATGGCGCGCCGCATGGTCGCGGGCGGCCTGCGCGGCCTCGAAGCCCAGGCCCTTGCCCTCGACCTGCTCCATGAGGGTCCAGCCCAGCTCGGGTTCGTCCCAGCCCGGCACATAGATCATGCCGGTCCAGCCCACGAAAGTACCGCTGGCCTTTTCGGTCAGGTGCCACAGGCCATAGCCACGCAGCGCCCAATGGCCCAGACGGTTGGCCAGTCCGTTCCAGCAGCCCGCCGCATCCTTGGGGCCGCCCACCATGTGGCTGCGCTCGGTCGCGTAGAAGGCCGTCATGGCCGGCAGGTCGTCCGGATGCGGCGCCCGCAGGATCAGGCGCTCGGTCTCAAGGGTTGGGATGGCGAAGGTCGTCATGCGTAGGCCTCCATCCCGCCATCGCCGTCGCCGGGCAGATGACGATAGACCAGAACCGACTCGTCGAACCCGGCCTCGGCCTGCAGGTCGCGCTGGGCGCCCAGGCGCTCGGCCACGCGGGCCGAGGCTGCGTTGTCGGGGTCCACATAGCTGACCAGTGACGGCAGAGCCTGCGACCCCAGCGCAAAGTCGCGGGCGGCTTCGGCCGCCTCGGTTGCAATGCCACGCCTTTCGGCGGCTTCGGTCAGCAGATAGCCCAGCTCGTGTTCGCGGTCGCCGAATTCCATGCCAATCGACACGAAACCCAGAACCTGACCGCCCGCGCGGTCCTCGATGGCCCACATTCCCGCGCCGCGCAGCAGCCAGCCCGCGACGTATTGCGAGAAATCCAGCCAGGCCGCCTGCCGGTTAAACGGGCCGTCCATGTGTTTGGCACGGTCCGACATCAGGATGTCGGCATAGGTGTCGAAATCCCCGATCCGCGGCGCGCGCAGCACCAGCCGCGCGGTCTCCAGCCGCGGCAAGTCCGCAGCCAGCCGCGCCGACAGCGCGGCAGCGGGGCCGGTGGCCGGAGCCTCCCAGGGATATGCGACGGGCGCGGTCACTTACTTCTTCTTTCCGAATCCGCTCAGGCCGGGGGGCAGGGCCATGCCGCCGCCCATGCCGGTCATGCCGCCGGGCATCTTGCCGCCCATCGCCTTGGCCGCGGCTTCCAGCGCCTTGGGGTCCATGCCCGCGGCCATTTCTTCGGGCGAGGGGCCGCCTTTGCCGAACATGCCTTTCATGGCCTGTTTCAGCATCTTGCCTTTGCCCATCTTGCCCATCTTCTTCATCATGTCCGACATCTGCCGGTGCATCTTGAGCAGCTTGTTGATGTCGCTGACTTCCATGCCCGACCCGGCCGCGATGCGTTTCTTGCGGCTGGCCTGCAGCAACGCGGGGTTGGCGCGTTCTTTCTTGGTCATCGACTGGATCATGGCGATCTGCTGGCGCAGGATCCGGTCGTCCAGCCCGGCCTGATCCATCTGCTTGGCCATCTTGCCCATGCCCGGCATCATGCCCATCATGCCCTGCATGCCGCCCATCTGGATCATCTGTTCCAGCTGCATCTTCAGGTCGTTCATGTTGAACTGACCCTTCATCATGCGCTTCATCATACGCTCGGTCTGCTCGAGCTCCATGGTCTCCTGGGCTTTTTCGACCAGTGAGACGATGTCGCCCATGCCCAGGATCCGGCCCGCGATGCGGTCGGGCTCGAAGGTTTCCAGCGCATCCATCTTCTCGCCCAGACCGACGAAGCGGATGGGCTTGCCGGTCACTGCGCGCATCGACAGCGCCGCGCCGCCGCGGCCGTCACCGTCCATCCGGGTCAGGACCACGCCCGAGATGCCGACCTTGGCATCGAACTCCTCGGCCACTTCGACGGCGACCTGACCGGTCAGGCCGTCAACCACCAGCAGGGTCTCGCGCGGGTCGACCACGTTGCGGACCTGCTCGACCTCGTCCATCAGGACCTCGTCGATGTGCAGACGGCCCGCGGTATCCAGCATGTAGACGTCATAGCCGCCCAGCGTGGCCTGCTGTTTGGCGCGCTTGGCGATGTCCACCGGTTTCTGGCCCGGCACGATCGGCAGGGTGTCCACCCCGATCTGGGAGCCCAGCACCGCCAGCTGGTCCATCGCCGCCGGGCGGTAAACGTCCAGCGAGGCCATCAGGACCTTCTTGCCCTCTTTTTCTTTCAGGCGCTTGGCGAGCTTGCCGGTGGTCGTCGTCTTACCCGAGCCCTGCAGGCCGACCATCAGGATCGGCGCGGGCGGGTTGTCGATCTTCAGCTTGCCGGGGTCTTCCTCGCCGCGCAGGGTATCGACCAGCGCGTCGTGCACGATCTTGACGACCTGCTGGCCCGGCGTGATTGACTTGGTCACCGCCTGGCCGGTCGCCTGTTCCTGCACCTTCTTGACGAACGCACGCGCCACGGGCAGCGATACGTCGGCCTCAAGCAGCGCCACGCGGACCTCGCGCAGGGCGGTCTTGACGTCTTCCTCGGACAGGGCGCCCTGTTTGGTCAGCCGGTCAAAGACGCCAGAGAGGCGTTCGGATAGATTTTCAAACATGCCTTCGGCCTCCTTCGCCGGTTGTCGGTTGGCGCCCCATAGATAGGGGCGGACGGGTCAATGCACAAACGCCCCCACGGGCGAAACTCGCTGGTGGGGGGCGATCCCTGAACGACTCAAGGGACCGGAAGAACAGACGCTTCCGGATGTTGCGTTGGCGTTTAGGCCCATTGGCTGCCTGAGTCAACCATCCGCGCCCGCCGGGTTGCATCGTGCGGCCCCGTCGGCCATCACTGGCGCGATATTCGGGAGAAGACCATGGACGCCTCATCCGCCTTTCAGGACTCATTGCCGCTCAGTTCGGACGCCTTGCTGGCGCAGTTGGACGATTGGGGGCTGCCCTATCGTCTGCACAGCCACGTCCCGCTGCGGACGGTCGAAGAGTCGAAGGCGGTCGAAGATCAGTTCATGGTGCCGGGCGAAAACGCGTTGCGGCTCAAGAACCTGTATCTGCGCGACAAGAAAAAGCGGAACTACCTGGTGACGCTGGAACAGAGCCGCGAGATCGACCTCAAGGCGCTGGGCGCCGAACTGGGTGTAGGCAACCTGTCCTTCGGGTCGGCGGATCGGCTGATGCAGAACCTTGGCATCCGTCCCGGCGCGGTCAGCCCGCTGGCCATGATAAACGGCGTTGGCAACGGTGTACGGTTCTTCATGGACCACGCGGCGCAGCGCGCGGACGTGATCTATATGCATCCATTGGTCAACGACCGGACGGTGGCCATGGCGCGCGAAGACCTGATGGCCTTCTTCGACCGGATCGGGTGCGAGGTCACCTGGCTGCCGTGATCATTCGCTCAGCGCCTCTTTCAACGCGGCGGCGACATGGGCGGCCGAGGGATTGACGAACAGGTGCCCGTCGGCCTCAAAAACCGGGTCATCAAGATGTTGGGGAAAGGCCAGCGGCAATTCCGTGCAGGCCAGCAGGATCGCGGTTCCGGGGGCGGCGTGCCGATTGCAGAATGCCAGCAGACGGCCGCGGGCATTGGCCGAGGCACCGCCGTAGAACTCGGTGTCGATCATGGCCTGCATTTCCGCGATCTGGTCCTCGGGAAGTCGGTCATTGGCTGTGATGTCTTCAGCCGCCAGCCGTTCCGCATAGTGGCGCGCTTGCATCGTGACCGAGGTTCCCAGCACCAGCGCGCTTTTGGCACCAGTCGTTTTGGTGGCCACGGCAGTTGCATCAAAGATACTCAGGATCGGCATGGTCACGCCCTGCCGGATCGCATGCAAACGGGCGTGAGGTGTGTTCGAGGCAATGATGCCGAAATCACATCCCGCCTGCTCAAGCGTCAGCAGTGCATCGCGGAAAACGGCATCGAACGCGGCCCAGCTTGCTTCGTCGCCGGCGGTTCCGCGCAGCGCGCGGGTTTTGGCCTGGGTGACGGACTCGATGGTCATCGGAGGAACAGGCAGCGGTGATCCGTGCCCACGGTCTGCAAAATGGCGCCCGGCGCCCTCGGCGATGGCGCGGTAGTAGTCTATTGTCGACGCCCAGCCGACCCCGCCCAGAATTCCGATCTTCTTCATGACAACCGTCCAATCTGCCGATCCCGCTCGGGGACAGATTGGACGGTTTGACCGGGGATGGCCAGTGGCCGGATCAGGCGGCCAGTTCGGCCACGGCTTTCTGGGCGTTGCTCAGAGTTGCTTCTGGGTCCAGCGCCATGCGGTCAGCGGCCACCACATCCACGTCATGGATGCCGATGAAGCCCAGAACATGGCGGGCGTATCCGGTTGCAAAGTCGATCTCGGACCCCACTGCGGTACCGCCTGAAGCGATGGCGAGGATGGCGCGCTTGCCCTCCAGCAGGCCTTTGGGGCCATTCTCGGTATACGAGAACGTCAGGCCTGCACGGGCGACCAGATCGATCCAGGCCTTGAAGGCGGCCGGGACCGAGAAATTGTAGATCGGCAACCCGATCACCACCGTGTCGGCCTGCTGCAGTTCCTTGACCAACTCGTCCGACAGGGCCAGCAGGTCGCGCTGGGTGGCATCGCGTTGATCGGCGGGGGTGAAATTGGCGGTGATCCAGTCCTCGGTCAGCAGGGGCAGGGGTGTGGCCAGGTCGCGGCGGATGATGCGGCTGGCGCCCAGGTGTTGGACGATGCGGGCCGACAGGTCGCGGGTGGCCGAGCCGGTGCGGCGGGCCGAGGCGTCGATATGCAGGATGGTCTTTGTCATGGCGTGGCTCCTTCTCAGGGTTCGGATTTTGCGTCTGAGCCCAATATGAGTATTGCGTGAGCGAACGAAACTGGGATAAATCAACAGGCATTGTTGGAAATTGCACAGAATTGGTTTTGTCATGGACAATTGGGACGAGGTCCGCACCGCCTATCAGGTTGCGCGCATGGGCACGGTCAGCGGCGCGGCCGAGGTTCTGGGGGTGCACCATGCCACGGTGATCCGCCATATTGACGCGATCGAGGCGCGGTTGAAGGTCAAGCTGTTCCAGCGCCACGCGCGCGGCTATACCCCGACCGAGGCGGGCGAGGATCTGCTGCGCGTGGCCCAAGCCACCGAGGATCAGTTCAACCAGCTGGTCGGGCGGCTGAAGGGGCGCGGAGACGATGTTTCGGGCGAGCTGGTGGTGACCTCGCTGGCCTCGCTGGCGCCGCTGGTGGTACCCACCCTGACCGCGTTCCAGCAGGACCATCCCGACCTGATCGTGCGCTATCTGACCGGCGACCGCCTGTTCCGCCTGGAATATGGCGAGGCGCATGTGGCGATCCGCGCCGGTGCGGCCCCCGACCAGCCGGACAACGTGGTGCAGCCCTTCATGACGCAAGAGGTGGGGCTTTATGCCAGTCAGGACTACATCGCGCGGCGCGGCCTGCCCGCGGGCGTCGAGGATTTCCCCAACCACGCCTTCGTCGGGGCGGATGATGAAAACAGCCGCGCGCCCTTTTCACGCTGGCTGCGCGCCAATGGTCCGGCCGAGGCGATCACCTTCCGTTGTTCCAACAACTTCACCGTGGCCGAGGCGGTACTGGCCGGGGCGGGGATCGGCTTCATGGCCCGGTGGGAGGCCGCCCGCCATCCGCAGCTGCAGGAAGTGATGGAGCCGCTGCCGGAATGGGCCGGCAATCTGTGGCTGGTAACCCATGTGGATCTGCACCGCACCAACAAGGTGCAGACCTTTCTCAAATTCCTCAAGGAGCAGGCCAAGGACTGGCTGCCATGAACCCGCAGGCGCGTGGCCACTTGGCCATGCTGGTGTTCTCGGCGCTGGTGGCGGGCAGTTTCTCGCTGGGTTCGATGATTGCCAACGAGATCGCGCCGGCGGCGTTGAACGCCGCGCGGTTTGCGATTGCCGGCGTGGTGATCGGCATCGCGGCGCTGATGACGACCGGTTTGCCGCGCAGCGCGGCGCGCGCGCCGTGGCGCTATCTGGTGCTGGGCGGGCTGTTCTCGGCCTATTTCGTGCTGATGTTCTACGGGCTGAAAACCGCGCCGCCAGTCAGCGCGGCGGCGGTGTTCACCTTGACGCCGATCCTGTCGGCGGTGGCGGGGTGGGTGTTGCTGCGCCAGATCACCACCCCGCACATGGCCCTCGCGCTGAGCGTGGGCGCGGTTGGCGCGCTGTGGGTGGTGTTCCGCGCCGATTGGCTGGCCTTTCGCGCCTTTGAGATCGGGCGGGGCGAGATCATCTATTTCTGGGGCTGTGTGGCCCATGCGATCTATACGCCCATGGTGCGAAAGCTGAACCGGGGCGAGCCGCCGGTCGTGTTCACCTTCGGCACGCTGGTGGCCGGGTGCGCTGTGCTGACGGTGTTCGGCTGGTCCGACATCCGCGCGACCGACTGGGCCAACCTGCCGGCGATCGTCTGGATCGGCCTGTTCTACGTCGCCATCTGCGCCAGCGCGGCCACCTTCGTTCTGTTGCAGTACGCCACGCTGCTGCTGCCATCGGCCAAGGTCATGGCCTATACCTACCTGACGCCCAGCTGGGTGATCATCTGGCAGATCGCGCTGGGCCAGCCGGCGCCGGGCCCGTTGGTCCTGGTGGGAATAGGGCTGACGATCCTTGCCCTCGTGCTGCTGCTGAAAGGGGATGACCTAGGGATGGCTCGGCAACAAACCGCGCCGGACTGACCTTTGCCAAAGCGCCCGTTCGTGGCAGGGTGAGGCAAACTCCGAAAGGACCGGAACATGCACAGATTGATTGCCTCGGCCACGCTAATGTTGGTTTTTGGATGTACGCAGGACACCGCCGACAATTCAACCCTTCAAGCCAGCTGCGAGGCATTGGTGGCTGCTGAGGCAAACCGGAGCCCCGCGGATGTCCAGGCTCTGTCGACAACTGCCGAACCGGCGGGAACCGTCACACAGGTCGCAGTGGCCGGCGCTCAGGCCCCGTGGCTGTGCCGCGCCGATCCCAGCGGCGTGGTCACAGGGGTCGAGTACAGCCAGCAAGGCTGATCCTCTTGGGTTGAGCCACATCAAGGGCCGGTTGTGTCAAACCCGCTAAGCTGTCGGCGTGAAAGGAGGGACTGATGTTCAAACACATAATGTTTCCCGTCGATCTGCATCTGCCACCCGAAGTGCGCAAGGCGGCCGAGGTTGCGGCACAAGTCGCCCGGTGGCAGGGGGCGCGGATAACCATCGTCAGCGTGACAAGCAATCAGCCCGGCGACCCCACGCAAACCGAATCCGCGATCAAGGACCATCTGTCCGATCTGGCGGACGAGTTGTCCCAAGCCAGTGGAGCGCAAGTTGATTTCCGCAACATTCATTCGGTGGATGTGGCGGTCGAAGTGGATGGTGACCTGGCCCGCACCGCTGAAGAGATCGGTGCCGACCTGATCGTGGTGGGCACCCATGCGCCGCGGATTACCGACTTTATACTGTCCAGTCATGCCGGATATCTGGCCAAACATGCCAGCATGTCGGTCTTCGTAGTGCGCTAGACCTCGTCCCCCGCGGAAAGCTGGTTTTCCAGGAACCGCTCGAACGCGTCCAGATTCACGGGTTCGAACTGCCCGAACCCTTGCATCCAGACCGAGGCCGCGCGCAACGCGTCGGGTTCCAGCTTGCACCATTTCACCCGGCCGCGCTTTTCCTGGCTGATCAGCCCGGCCCGGGTCAGGATCGTCAAGTGTTTTGAGATCGCCGCCAGTGACATCTCGAACGGCTCGGCCACGTCGGTGACGGCCATGTCATCCTCGAGCAGCATCGCCAGAATGGCGCGCCGCGTGGGGTCGGCCAGGGCCGCAAAGACGGTATCGAGGTCATCGGACATGATCCCGCTGAACCACAGCCGGAAAGTTTGGTCAACCATTTGGTTGAATATGCGAATTCCGGTGCTTCCAGCGGAATGGATTGCCAGTGACCCGACCGGCAGACAACGTGCTCCCTTAATATACATTAGAAAACAAAGGTTTAAGCTGCGTCAATTGGAGCCATCAACAGCGTTGACTCTGCGCGCGAGGCCGCATAGCAACTGCGCCAAGACTGTGCGAGGGAAACGCCCGTGACCGATGACGACCCAAAGCAGCGCCTGACGCAGCTTGAGGCCAAGATCGACGCGGCAAAAAAGGCCAAAGCGCCGAAACCTCGTGCGGACGCTGACATATCCGGGGGCGAACTGGCCTGGCGGATGGTCATCGAGATGGTTTCCGGTCTGGGGATCGGATTTGGCATCGGGTACGGGCTGGACAGCCTGTTCGGGACGATCCCGATCTTCCTGGTGCTGTTCACATTGCTGGGCCTTGTCGCGGGCGTGAAGGTCATGCTCCGCAGCGCGCAAGAAGCTCAAGAGAAACAAGCGGCCTCGACACAGGCCGAGAAGGACGAGAGGGACTGAACGTGGCGACCGAGACCACCGCAGCAGAAGGCAGCAGCCTGGTTTTCCATCCGATGGACCAGTTCATCGTCAAGCCGCTTTTCGGCGGTGAGATGGCTTGGTACACGCCCACCAACGTGACCCTGTGGCTGTTCTTCGCGGTTCTGGCCATCATCGGCCTGCTGGTGCTGAGCACCTCGAAGCGCGCAATCGTCCCGACCCGCATGCAGTCGATCGCCGAGCTCGCCTACGGCTTCATCTACAAGATGCTGGAAGACATCTGTGGCAAGGAAGGCGTCAAATACTTCCCCTATGTCATGACCCTGTTCATGTTCATCGTCACCGCGAACTTCCTCGGCCTGATCCCGACCTCGTTTACCACGACATCGCATTTCGCGGTCACCATTCCGCTGGCGCTGGCCGTGTTTCTGACCGTGACCGTTCTGGGCTTTGTCAAGAACGGTGCTGGGTTCCTCAGCCTGTTCTGGGTGTCCAGCGCGCCGCTGGCGCTGCGCCCGATCCTGGCGATCATCGAGCTGATCTCGTACTTCGTGCGCCCGGTCAGCCACTCCATTCGTCTTGCAGGTAACGTCATGGCCGGCCACGCTGTGATCAAGGTTTTCGCCGGCTTCGCCGCGGTCGCCGTGATCTCGCCCGTATCGGTTCTGGCGATCACCGCAATGTACGGCCTCGAGGTCCTGGTGGCCTTCATCCAGGCCTACGTATTCACCATTCTGACCTGTGTTTACCTGAAGGACGCTCTGCATCCGCATCACTGATCAGGGGCGACCCTGAGCACAGGAACGATAACCCAAAATCGAAACTTCCAATTCGTAAGGAGATACATCATGGAAGGCGATCTCGCACACATCGGCGCAGGCCTGGCAGCAATCGGTTCCGGCGCGGCCGCAATCGGGGTGGGCAACGTGGCCGGCAACTTCCTGGCCGGCGCTCTGCGCAACCCTTCGGCGGCTGCTTCGCAGACCGCAACCCTGTTCATCGGTATCGCATTCGCAGAAGCCCTGGGGATCTTCGCATTCCTGGTCTCGCTGCTGCTGATGTTCGCCGTATAATCTGCGGAACCTGATCCTTACGCGCAGGTGGGCCCAAGCCATAGCGGCCCACCTGTTGTAAAGACAACGTTCCGACGGAGGACATCATGGCGACAGAACCCATAGCTGCAGAAGCAGTCGGCAAATGCGTCGATTCCCATGGCTCGGCCATCGGGATGCCGCAGCTCTGCTTCGATTGGTTCCCCAACCAGATCTTCTGGCTGGTCATTACGCTGGTCGTCATCTTTCTGGTCCTGTCCCGCGTGGCCCTGCCGCGCATCGCGGCGATCCTGGCCGAGCGTCAGGGGACCATTACAAATGACCTGGCTGCGGCCGAAGACCTGAAGGCCAAGGCGGTCGAGGCCGAAGAGGCCTACAACAAGGCGCTGGCCGATGCCCGTGCCGAGGCTCAGCGGATCGCAGCCGAAGCGCGCGCCGAAATCCAGGCGGATCTGGATGACGCGATTGCCAAGGCAGATGCGGAAATCGCGGCCAAGGCGGCAGAATCGGAGAAGGCAATTGCCGAAATCCGTGCCGGAGCGCTGGAAAGCATTCAACAGGTTGCCAACGATACGGCGGCCGAACTGGTGACTGCGCTGGGCGGCGAGGCGGATGCCAAAGCCATCAGCAGTGCCGTCAGCGCACAGATGAAAGGATAAGTGACATGCGGAATACACTTGCTCTTATCCTGACCGCAGGTTTCGCCAGCCCGGCGCTGGCCGCAAGCGGCCCGTTCTTCTCGCTGGCGAACACCGACTTCGTCGTGACGCTGGGCTTCATCGTCTTCATCGCGGTCCTGTTCTATTTCAAGGTTCCGTCGATGATCGGCGGGGCGCTGGACAACCGCGCCGAAGGCATCAAGGCCGAGCTGGACGAGGCCCGTGCCCTGCATGAAGAAGCGCGCAGCCTGCTGGCCTCATACGAGCGCAAGCAGCGCGAAGTGCAGACTCAGGCCGAAGCCATCGTGGCCGCGGCGAAGGAAGATTCGGTTCTGGCTGCCGAACAGGCAAAGGCGGATCTGGAGAAATCCATCGCGCGTCGTCTGGCTGCCGCACAGGATCAAATCGCATCGGCCGAGGCCTCGGCGGTGAAGGAAGTGCGTGACCAGGCTGTGACTGCGGCCGTTGCGGCGGCCAAGTCCGTGCTGGCCAAGCAGATGACTGCGGCGCAAGCCAACAAGCTGATTGACTCGGCGATCTCCGAGGTCGGTGACAAGCTGCACTGAGCTGTTCGGCGTGAGCCAATCTCAATTTCCAAAACCCGAAGGCTACCTGCTTTCGGGTTTTTTGCTTGTAGCCCGTGTCATTGTCTGTTGATTCAGGGCAGTCAGCTTGTGGCGTTTCGGTGAGGTACGATGACATCCGGACATACCAAGATTGTTGATCCCGCCCCTGTGTGCGTGTTCGCGTTCAACCGACCCGAACACACGCGGCGGACGTTGGATGCCCTGGCCCAATCGCCCTTGGCCGCGTCGACATCCTTGACCGTATTCATCGACGGCCCCCGCAATGATGCCGAGAAGCCGATTGTCGACGCTGTTGCGCAGGTCGCCGAAACGCAGCAGGGCTTCGCCAGTATCGAGCTGCGTCGACGTGACCAAAATGCAGGGCTGGCGGTCTCGATCGAGGAGGGTGTTTCGCAGATGATGGCCGAGCATGGCCGCGCGATCATTCTCGAGGATGATATACTCACGTCGCCAGCCTTTCTTCATTATATGAACCTTGCCCTAGAGCACTACAGGGATACTCCGGATGTGTGGCACATAGCCGGGTACAATGAGGATATTCCGCAGAACAGAGGCTCGAACCATGCGAGTCTGTGGCGGTTCATGAGTTGCTGGGGCTGGGCGACGTGGGCTGATAGATGGACCCATTACTCGCGCGATCCGGACGAGTTGCCCCGTGTGTTTTCGGATGAAGACATCCACCGTTTCAACCTGGACGGAGCAAATGACTTCTGGGCTCAGGTTCTTGCCAATGAGAGTGGGGAACTGAAGACTTGGGCCGTGTTCTGGTACGCCACGATCTTCCGCAATGGGGGGCTGTGTTTATCCCCCCATTTCTCCTACGTCGAAAACATCGGATTTGACGGCTCTGGCAGTCATGGCGTGGTCAACAGCTCGTATGGCCGAGCGGGTCTGAACACCTCGATCGATCCGATATGGCCGGCCACGACTGTTGAAGACGCCGCGGCGCTGGGGCAGTTGAAGGACTATTATACCCGTAGGCCGCCGTTGCACCGGCGTCTTGCCCGCAAGCTGGGAAAACTTACCCGCAAGCTGTTTGGGTAATGAACCGATAGACAGTCAGGTCTCGTCGAAAACCAGTCGTGAAAGCGCTTTCTCATCGTCAAGGCTGAGAAATCTGTCGTTGGCCCCCCAGTGGCAATGGGTGATTTCACCGACCAGCAGGGTTTTGCCGTCGATGTAGAAGTCGATCCGCACAAAGTCGAATGGCGCCGAGAGCTTTTCCGCGACCTCCAGCATTTCCTGCAGAACGAGAGGGCGGTCAACGTTAGGTTTGTCTATCCCGTACGGGGACAGCTCGATCGGAAGGAGCGACCAATTGGTGTCGTAGAGCTGACGATAGAAGGCCACGTTGCGGTCGTTGACGTAAAGGATACAGCGAGCCTTGCCCTTCCAGCAAAAGACTTTGAAGTCGTGCACGTCATGTCCCTGAAACAGAAGAGGCTCAACGATCAGTTTCCCGGTCAGGTCGCGATAGTTCCGTTCCCGCGCAGCATAGTAGTAGTTGCTGGTAAGCTGTTCTGCCAACGCGGCCCGGTCCGGCTGCGCCCCGCCTTGCAGGATCGTCACGCCGCCGCAACCGTGCGTTGGCTTTATGACGCAGTCTTCGGGAAAGTCGAATTTGTCGATATCTTCCTTGTTGCGCAGCACGGCAATCGTGGGGACGTTGTATTTCGCTCCTGCACGTTCTGCGATGAATTCCTTTGCCAGTTCCTTGTCTGTTGTTTTTAACCGCAAGGGCGACACGATTTCCGTCCCTGACTTGATGCGGTAGAGCACATCGTTGAAAAGCATGCGCTTGCCGGGCCACCGGTCGTGCTGCGTGAAGAAATGGTGCCAGTAGAACCACCTGTCGCCTCTGTCCGAATAGGGAAGCCTTTTGGCGATCGGACGGGCGATAGCCATGTACAGTTTGCGGCGGATGAGTTTCAGAAACGAGAGCATGTATCCAGTGACTTTGGCGCCTTAAGGGTTGTGTCTGCTATGCGGCACAGTAGACAGTGTTGCAAGTGTTCCCGCTGAATTCGCACAAATACGGCGTTGTCGGTTGGATCAATCCAGATTTGGGGCATCAATTCAGGCGCAAGAGTTGGAACGCGTAAATCACATCAGTTTCAGTAGTTCTGAGGGGGGCGCGGCGATTGCGGCGCACAGGCTGCATATGGCCCTAAACGCCAGCGGCGTGAATTCGATCATGACCGTTGCGCGAGGTCAGGAAGGGCCGGGCATCACGACGTTCAAGCCGGCCAAGGGTCTGGGACGAATGATCCAACGGGAAATAGCGCGCAGTATCCGGCGCCGGCATGAAGCGGATTTCTCGGGTTTGATTTCGCTAGGTCAGGTCCGTTCGGGTTTGGCGCAGTACCTGAACAAACAGCCCTCGCAAATTCTGAACCTGCACTGGGTCAATTCGGATCTGATGTCGATCCGCGAGATCGGAAACCTGTCTCATCCGGTTGTATGGACCATGCATGACATGTGGCCGTTATGTGGGGTGGAGCATTACTCTGAGGGCGATGCCTGGAAAAACGGTTACGCGACCCAGCAGGATAGCCGAGCGAGCAGGCTGAACCGCCGTGTTTGGAAAACAAAACAGCGGTTTTGGACGCGGCCGTTCCATCTTGTTGCACCCAGCCGCTGGCTGGCGGATTGCGCCCGGCAAAGCGCCTTGACACAGGACTGGCCCGTCTCTGTCATTCCCAACGCAATCGACACCGACGTCTGGCGCCCCACCGACCGAGACGCGGCCAGAGACCGATTGGGTCTGCCACGCGATTCTGCTGTCATCGGTTTTGGGGCCATGGGGGGCGACAGCGATCCGCGCAAAGGATTTCGGCACCTCAAGGAAGCTTTGTCGATTCTGAAACAGGAAAGATCTGATATCCGCGTTCTGATATTCGGCGCGGATGCGCATGAGGTAGATCTGCCCTTTCCGGCTCATTTCACTGGACAACATTCAGTGCCCGAGGAACTGCGGTCTGTTTACGCGTGCGCGGACGTTTTTGCGTTGCCGTCCCGACAAGACAACCTGCCCAACACCGGCGTCGAGGCGCTTTCTTGCGGTATTCCGATCGTCGGGTTCAAGATCGGCGGATTGCCCGATCTGGTCCCGAACCCCGGGTGCGGGCGGCTGGCCGAGCCGTTTGATGCGCGGGGCTTGGCGGATTGCCTAAAGGGGGTGATCGATGATCAGCGTTCCTGCCAGGTTCAAGGGCAGAAGCGCGACGGGAATGCCGCGCGCAAACATGCCCTGCAGAGCTACGCGATGCCAATCGTGGCCGAGCAGTACAGGCGCCTTTATGAAACACTGGGGTTGAAGGCGCAGTGAGAGGCGGAGGACCTCAACCGTCCGTGTTGCCAACCTCATGTTCCAGCCGCTGCCGCGCGATCAGTTCGTTGCGCCGGGATTTCTGCTGGTCCTGCATGCAGCGTTCGACGAAGCTCAGGTGCTGTTCCACCGCCTGCCGGGCGGCCTCGGGGTCGCGGGCCTGAAGGGCTGTGTTGATCGCCCTGTGCTGGTTCAGGATTGCATCTCGCGTAGTGCGCTGGTGGAACATGATCTGGCGGTTGTAGAACACGCCCTGCCGCAGCAGATCGAACATCGACCGCATCATGTGCAGCATCACCACGTTGTGGCTGGCTTCGATGATGGCCATGTGGAACTGCGCGTCCAGATGGGCCTCGTCATCGGCCGCGTTGCGGGCATGGGCGGCCTCCATCTTGTCGAAAATAGCCTGGATCACCTTCAGGTCGCTGTCCGAGCCCAGACGCGCGGCGCGTTCGGCCGCCAGCCCTTCCATGTCGCGCCGGAACGACAGGTAATCGAACACGGCTTCGTCATGGCTGCTGAACAGACGGATCAGCGCCGGAGAAAAGGCCGAGCCCAGAACCTCGGCCACATAGATGCCTGACCCAGCCTTGGCGGTCAGCAGGCCCTGATCCTGCAGTTGCGAGATCGCCTCGCGCAGCGACGGGCGCGACACGCCCAGCCGGTCGGCCAGCTCGCGCTCGGACGGCAGGCGTTCGCCGGGGCGCAGGATCCCGCGCAGGATCAGCAACTCGATCTGTTTGACGACGGCCAAGGACAGTTTCTCGGTCTGGACTTTCTGAAAGGGCATCGGATCATCGCTGAAAATTGGTCAAATCATATGACCACACATGCCCGGCCCGCGCAAGAACGGGCCGCGATCACATTGGCTGAAACACTAGGTCAGTATTATTGACTTTAAGCGCAGAGGTCATAGCGTCAGTCCGACCCAGCGGAGGAGGCTCGGCCCATGCACCAGTTATTTGCAACGCGCGCCGCGCGCATGAAGGCATCCGAAATCCGAGAGCTGCTGAAACTGCTGGACCAACCCGGCATCATTTCCTTTGCCGGCGGAATCCCCGACCCGGCGCTTTTTCCGGCCGAGGCCTTTGCCCAGGCATTCCAACAGGCGCTTGGGGCTGGCAGCGGCGCACAGGCGCTGCAGTATTCCGTGTCCGAAGGGTATATGCCGCTGCGGGAATGGATCGCCGGCCACATGCGCCGGATCGGCATCGACTGCGGCCCCGATGACGTTCTGATCACCTCGGGCTCGCAGCAGGCGCTGGACTATCTAGGCAAGCTGTTTCTGTCTCCAGGCGACACGGCGCTGGTCGGATGGCCGACCTACCTAGGCGCCTTGGCGGCCTTCAACGCCTATGAGCCGCGCTTTGACCGGTTGCGCGCAGGCGGCAATGCAGGCGCGGCGCAATACCGGGCCGCGGCGGGGTCGGGGGCGGTCAAATACGCCTATCTGTCCCCCGACTTTGCCAACCCGACCGGCGAGACCGTCGATCTGCAAGGGCGCGAGGCCCTTCTGGATCTGGCCGAGGAGTTGGACTGCGCCCTGATCGAGGACGGCGCCTATCAGGCCCTTCGCTATGACGGGCAGGCGATACCGCCGATTCTGGCGCTGGAACTGGAGCGGAAGGGCGATCTGCAAGCCTGCCGGACGATCTATTGCGGCAGTTTTTCCAAGACCCTGTCGCCCGGGTTGCGGGTGGGGTGGGTCGTGGCGGCGCGGCCCGTCATCGCGCAGCTTGTGCTGATGAAACAAGCCGCCGACCTGCATTCGGCCACCATCAACCAGATGGCTGTTCACCAGGTGGCCCAAACCTGTTTCGACAGCCACATTCCGAAGGTACGCGCAACCTACCGCGCGCGTCGCGACGCGATGCTGGCGGCGCTGGATCGGCATATGCCCGAAGGCGTGCAATGGACCCGGCCCGACGGGGGCATGTTCATCTGGCTGACCCTGCCGCCCGGCTCGGATGGCGCGCAACTGCTGGCCCGCGCGCTTGAGACGGTCAAGGTCGCCTTTGTGCCCGGACAGGCCTTTCATCCCGACGGCAGCGGTGCCAACACGATCCGGCTGAGTTTCTCCAACTCGGACGAGGCCACGATTGCCGAGGGCATTGCCCGGTTGGGCACGGTCCTGCGCGTCTGAGCGCGGGAAAGCTTTCGTTAACCATTTTGCCGCAAAGCTGCGGCATGATCCGGTTCTTCGCCTTGCTGGTGCTGGCCGGCTGCTCGGCCGGCACGCCCCATTTCCGCGACCTGCCCGCAACCCGCGTGGCCGTGAATGGCAGCGTCTTCGACGTGCGCCTGCGCGGTGACCTGGCCGAGGCGGTCCGCGTCAACAGCCAATATGCCCCGCGGCTGGGGCCGATCCGGGATCGGGCCGCATTGGCCATGGCGCAGGTCTCGGGCTGTCCGGTCGCCGACGTGTTGGGCGATGCGGCGGTGACCGTGGGCATCCTCGCCTGCGACCGCAGGGCGTCGGACCGGCTGTTGCTGGCTGCGGTCACGCCGACCAACTATGAATGCATTGACTTCGGAACCTATGACAGCGGGTCGGACACCGGGTATCAGGTGTTCGAGTGTTCGCCTTATTGACTCCGCGCAATTCCGCCCAAATCAGCAAGATATTGTGGATAACTCGGCTCAATATCCCATATCCTGCGCAACTGCGTTGACTCGCGGGCCTTCCCTTGTCCAGACTTTCAAGGAACGGGAATCATGGAAATCGGCCTTTGCGCTTCACCAAACTCAAACTCACCGGCTTCAAAAGCTTCGTCGATCCGACCGATCTGATCATCGCGGACGGGTTGACCGGTGTGGTGGGGCCCAACGGCTGCGGCAAGTCCAACCTGCTCGAGGCGCTGCGCTGGGTGATGGGTGAAAACCGCCCCAAATCGATGCGCGGCGGTGCGATGGAGGACGTGATCTTTGCCGGTGCCGCCACCCGTCCGGCGCGCAACTTCGCCGAGGTCGTCCTGACCATGGACAACTCGGAACGTCTGGCCCCGGCCGGGTTCAATGACAGCGATCAGATCGAGATCGTGCGCCGCATCACCCGCGACGTGGGCAGCGCCTACAAGGCCAACGGCAAGGACGTGCGCGCCCGCGACGTGCAGATGCTGTTCGCCGATGCCTCGACCGGCGCGCATTCACCCGCGCTGGTGGGGCAGAACCGGATCGCCGAGCTGATCAACGCCAAACCGCGCGCCCGCCGCCGCATTCTGGAAGAGGCCGCCGGCATTTCGGGTCTGTACCAGCGGCGGCATGAGGCCGAACTGAAGCTCAAGGGCACCGAGGCCAACCTGACCCGCGTGGATGACGTGCTGGAACAGTTGGGCACCCAGTTGGCGCAGCTGGCGCGGCAGGCCCGTCAGGCCGCGCGGTATCGCGAAATCGGCGAGCAATTGCGCCAGGCCGAGGGTATGTTGCTGTATCGCCGCTGGAAAGAGGCCGACATGGCCCGCCAGCAGGCCGAAGAGCGTCTGCGCGACCGCACCACCGAAGCCGCCCGCGCCGAGGCCGAGGCACGCGCCGCCAGTGCGAAACGCGCCGAGATCGAAGAAACCCTGCCGCCGCTGCGCGAGGAGGAGGCCATCGCCGCCGCCGTCCTGCAGCGCCAGCAGGTGCAGCGCGATCAGCTGTCCGATCAGGAAACCCGCGCGCGCCAGACCATCGAAACCCTGACCGCCCGCATCCAGCAGCTGGGCCGCGACATCGAGCGTGAGACCGGTTTGAACCGCGACGCCGGCGAGATGATCGAACGGCTGGAATGGGAGGCCCGCGAACTGGCCAAGGCCGCCGGGGGCCATGACGACAAGCTGGCCGAAGCCGCCGAAATTGCCCGAGAGGCCGCCGCGGTTCTGCAGGAGCGTGAGGATCTGCTGGCGCAGGAGACCGAGGACACCGCTCGTCTGGTCGCGCGTCACCAATCGGCGCAGCGTCTGGTCGAGGACAGCCGCAAGACGCTGGCACGCTCCGAGGCCGAAGAGGAAAAAGCACGCGCGGCCGTTGCCGAGGCCCGCGCCGCGCTGACCCGCGCCGACGAAGCGTTCGAGGCCGCGCAAGCCGCCGAGGAAGAGGCGCGCGAGGCCGCCGAAGCCGCCGAAGAAGCGCTGGCCGCCGCCGACGAGCTGCGCGGTGAAACGCAGGCGCGCGAGGCCGAGGCCCGCGCCCAACGCTCCGAGGCCGAGGGCGAGTTGGGCGCGATTCGGGCCGAGACCACCGCGCTGGCCAAGCTGGTCGAGCGCGACACCGCCGAGGGCGGGCAGGTGCTGGACCTGCTGCGGGTCGAGCCAGGCTTTGAAAAGGCGCTGGGGGCCGCGCTGGCGGATGATCTCCGCGCCCCGCTTGTCGAAGGCGATGGGCCGTCGGGTTGGGTGCAGGTGCCGGGCTATGACGCCGATCAGCCTTTGCCGGACGGGGCCGAGCCGCTTGCGCTACACGTCTCGGGTCCGGACCGTCTCAGCCGCCGTATCGCGCAGATCGGCCTGATTGACGCCGATCAGGGCGCGCGGCTGCAACCCTTGCTGAAACCCGGCCAACGGTTGGTGTCGCGCTCGGGCGATCTGTGGCGCTGGGACGGGTTCCGCGCCTGGGCCGAGGATGCCCCCAGCGCCGCGGCGCTGCGGCTCGAGCAGCTCAACAAGCTTGAGGCGCTGAAACAGCAACTGGCGCTGGTCGAAGCACAGGCCGACGGCGCCCGCGCCGCGCACGAGGCCCTGTCGCGGCAACTGGCCGAGGTGACAGAGGCCGACCGTCGCGCCCGCGAGGCCCGCCGCGCCGCCGATCAGCGCATGGCCGAAGCGGCCCGCGCGCTCAGCCGGGCCGAGGCCGACCGCAACCTGGCGCAGGGCAAGCTGGAGAACCTGACGCTTGCGGTCGACCGCCACAAGCAGGATGCGATGGCGGCCCGCGCCCAGCTGCGCGAGGCCGAGGCCGCGCTGGCCGAGCTGGGCGATCTGGACACCGCCCGTGCCCGGGTCGAGGACATCAAGCAGACGGTCGAGGCCGCGCGGATCACCATGCTGACGCACCGTTCGACCCATGACGAGCTGCGCCGCGAGGGCGAGGCCCGCACCCGCCGCGCACAGGAGGTGGCCAAGGACCTGAGCGGCTGGAAACACCGTCTGGAAACAGCCGAGAAGCGCATCGCCGAATTGGCCGAGCGCAAAGCCAGTTCCGAGGAAGAGCTGACCGAAGCGATGGCCGCGCCCGCCGAGATCGCCGAGGCACGCGAAGAGCTGAACGAGATGATCGAGGCCGCCGAGGCCCGCCGCGCCGAAGCCGCCGACAAGCTGGCCCAGGCCGAAGCGCTGCAACGCGAGGCCGTGCTTGCCGAGCGCGAGGCCGAGCGCAAGGCCTCGGAGGCGCGCGAAGCCCGCGCCGCGGCTGAGGCGCGGTTCGAGGCGGCCAAGGAAAGTGTCGCCGCCGCTGCCGAGCGCATCGCCGAGGATCAGCAACTGACCCCGAACCAGTTGTTGAACCAATTGGACGTGAACCCTGACGACATGCCCGCCGCCGATGCCCTGGAAGCTGAGGTGAACCGCCACAAGCGCCAGCGCGACGCGATGGGTGCGGTGAACCTGCGGGCCGAGGAAGACGCCAAGGAGGTTCAGGAGGAGTTCGACACGCTCAACAGCGAGAAATCAGATCTGGAAGAGGCGATCAAGGCGCTGCGCAGCGGCATCGCCAGCCTCAACCGTGAGGGCCGCGAGCGCCTGCTGACTGCATTCGAACAGGTCAACGCGAACTTCGCCATGCTGTTCAAGCATCTGTTCGGTGGCGGCGAGGCCAACCTGGTGATGGTCGAGAGCGACGACCCGCTGGATGCGGGGCTCGAGATCATGTGCCAGCCGCCGGGCAAGAAGCTGTCGACCCTCAGCCTGTTGTCGGGCGGGGAACAAACCCTGACTGCCACCGCGCTGATCTTCGGCGTGTTCCTGGCCAACCCCGCGCCGATCTGCGTGCTGGACGAGGTTGATGCGCCGCTGGACGATGCCAACGTGACCCGGTTCTGCGATCTGCTGGACGAGATGTGCCGCCAGACCGACACGCGGTTCCTGATCATCACCCACCACGCGGTGACCATGGCGCGGATGGACCGTCTGTTCGGCGTGACCATGCAGGAACAGGGCGTCAGCCAACTGGTCTCGGTCGATCTGAAGAAGGCCGAGCAGATGGTCGCCTGACCGCTCACTGCAACGTTATTCCGCGATCGGGCCGGGCCGGGCTAGGCTGGCTGCATGAAACACGTGTTGCTGATCGCCGCGGCCTGCGCCGCCTCGCCGCTCTGGGCTGCCGAATGGGCTGTACGCCCCGGTGATATCCCCCTGAGCCCCGCTGAACTGAACGCGCTGGCCGGGCGAACGCTGACTTTCTATGACGACGGGCAGTCGAAATACTCGGCCGGTGGGGCCTATTCCTATACCTATTCGGCGGTCAATGGCGGCGGAACGGCCTTCGGAACCTACAGAATCGCCGCTGATGGCAGCATCTGTGTGCAGTACCGCAACGGGTTCGACCGCTGCGATCTGTACGTGCGCAACAATGGCCGGTTGATCCTGATCACCGAAAAAGGTGAACGTTACCCGGTGCGACCCGAGTGATCGGGGTCTGCCCTTCACCCGCCCTGTCCAACCAGGAACCGACCGATGACCCGACCCGCTCCGACCCTGCACATGCTTTGCGGCAAGATCGCCGCGGGAAAATCGACGCTTGCCGCCCAGCTCGTGAGGCAGCCCGGCACGGTTCTGATTTCCGAGGACGCCTGGCTGAAGCCGCTTTTTGCCGATCAGATGGTGACAGGTGCCGATTATCTGCGCTGTTCCACGCGTCTGCGCGCGGCGATGGGTCCGCATGTCACGACTCTGCTTGAGGCGGGCATGTCGGTTGTTCTGGATTTCCCTGCCAACACGGTCGAAACCCGCGCGTGGATGCGCGAAATTCTGGATCAGCCCGATGCCGCGCATCAGATGCATGTGCTGACCACGCCCGACGCCGTCTGTCTGGCCCGACTGCAAGCACGAAACGCAGCGGGCGACCACGCCTTTGCCGCGACTGAAGAACAGTTCCGCCGGTTTTCCAGGCATTACGCCGAACCGACGCCTGAGGAGGGATTCACGCTGGTGTTCCACGACCCAACGGATTGAGCGGCTAGAGCCGGTTCAGCAAGTCAACCGTCGGCCATGCGTCCGCAGGCAGTCCCAGCCGGGCCTGTTCAGCCTGTACTGCAGCGCGCGTTCCGGCCCCCAAGATGCCGTCGATCTTGCCCACGTCGTGGCCGCGCGCCTGCAGTTTCGCCTGCAGCTGTTTCATCTGGGCACCGGTCAGGCCCGGATCGGGGTTGCCCGCAGAATAGACTTGTGCGCCTTCGAGACGCGTTCCGAAATAGGCAGCGGTCAGGACATAGACAAAGCTTTGGTTCCACTCGAAATAGACATCGAAATTCGGATAGGCCAGAAAGGCTGGCCCCTTGCGCCCCTGCGGCAGGATCAGCGAAGCCGGCAGGTTGGCCAATGTCCCGCTGCGCGCCTGCACGCCCATCGCCTGCCAGTCTGACACCGGGCGCGGTTTGCCCGGCCCGCTCAGCGACCAGTCCATCTGTGCGGGTACGGTGACCTCCTGCAGCCAGGGCTGACCGGGCTGCCAGCCCAGATGAGACAGCATCTTGCCACCCGACATCAGCGCATCGGGGGCCGAGGTTTTCAGCCGCACATGCCCGTCGCCATCACCGTCCACGCCGTTTTCCAGAATGTCGCGGGGCAGCATCTGCACCATGCCGATCTCGCCCGCCCATGCGCCCGTGGTGCGGTTCGGGTCGAAATCGCCGTTCCGGAACAGCTCGATCGCGGCGAAGATCTGCGGCCGGAACAGCTCGGGGCGGCGGCAATCATGGGCCAACGTCACCAACGCATTGCGGGTGTTGAAATCGCCTTGGAACGCGCCGTAATCTGTCTCGAACGCCCAGAAGGCCAACAGGACCCCGCGCGACACGCCGTATTCGGCCTCGATCCGGTCGAACACGGCATCGTATTTCTGTGCCATCGCCTGGCCGCGCCTGATCCGATCCTGCGAGATCAGGCGGCGCGAGAATTCGATGAACGGTTTCTGGAATACGCCCTGCGCGCGGTCGGCCTTCAGCACCTTGGGGTCCTGTTGCGCACCGTTGAAGAACGCATCGACCGTGGCCGTATCGAACCCCTGCTGTGCCGCTTCGGCCTTCAGTCCGCGAACGAAGGCGTTGAAGCCGCCGCCGCATTGGGCAAGGGCCGGGGCAGCGAACAGGCAAGCGGCCACAAGGCCCGAGACAAAGCGCATGACGAAAACCATCCTCAGAAAACCGTGTTCAGACCAACCCACACCGTCAGCCCCGCCAACGCAAGCCCCCAAACCTGCCAAAGCATTCCGCATGCGCGGAAAACCTCCGTTGCGCCGATCGTGCGCCGGGCTTCACCATTGACCCAGGCCAGATCGCGCAACTGCCCGTCATAGCTGCGGGGCCCGGCCAGTGCCACGTCCAGCGCGCGGGCCATGGCGGCCTCGGGCCAGCCGGCATTGGGCGAGATGTGGCGCTGCGCGTCTGCGACGATGGCCCGCCATTGGCGCCACTGCCCCGACAGGGCCAGGATCATCAGTCCAGTCAGCCGCGCCGGGATCAAGTTCAGCAGATCGTCCAGCCGGGCGGCGGCCCAGCCGAAGTCTCGGTACGTTTCGTTGCGATACCCGATCATGCTGTCGGCGGTGTTCACCGCCTTGTAGACCAGCAGCCCCGGCAAGCCACCCAGCAGGAACCAGAAGGCCGGGGCGATCACCCCGTCGCTGAGGTTCTCGGCGGCGCTCTCGATGGCCGAGCGCGCCACCTGTGCCTCGGCCATCTGCGAGGTGTCGCGTGACACGATCATCGCCACCGCCGCGCGGCCCTCGGGCAAGGATTGCCGCAGCGCGACGCCCACGGCGCGGACATGCGCCACCAGAGAATTCTGTGCCAACAGGATCGCGCAGACCACGACCTCGACCACCCAGCCAAGCCACGCCAGCGCCGCACCGACCACCCAGCCGCCCAAGACCAGTAGAAGGGCGACGAGCACGCCCTTGGCCCGCCGATGCTTGCCGTGATTCAGGCGGCGGTCCAGCCAGGCGATGGCGTTGCCCATCAAAACCGCCGGGTGCCGCAGGCGCGACCACAGCCAGTCGGGCTCGCCCAATGCGGCGTCCAGCAGCATCGCCAAGGCCAGCGTCAGGGCGGTGCTCACAGCGCCGCCTCGAGCCGCGACCAGCCATGCTCGGGCGGCAGGCCCAGCCGCAGGAACCGATCGGAATAGGGGAAGGTGCGGCTCCAGATATGGGCTTGAGCCAGCCGGTCCCGCCAGGCGGCGGCATCGTCCACGTCATACAGGCGGAACAGGGTCGTTCCGCCGACCAAATGCGCGCCCTTGCCGGTCATCAGCGTATCCAGCCGTTCCGTATCACGGGCCAGTCGGGTGCGCGTGGCTTCGGCCCAGGACGTGTCATTCAAGGCCTGCGCGCCGATGCGCAGGGCCGGGCCGGACACCGCCCAGGGGCCGGTCAGATCGTTCAGTCGCGCGATCAGGTCGGGATGCCCGATGGCAAAGCCCAGCCGCAGGCCCGCAAGGCCCCAGAACTTGCCAAAGCTTTTCAGGACGATCACGCCGGGGCGCTGGGACAGGCTGATCAGCGAGGCATCGGGCGTCACGTCGCAAAAGCTTTCGTCGATCACGGTCAGCGGCGCATGGGCGTCCTCGGCCTGCCAGATCCGGCCGTCGGGATTGTTGGGATGCACGATCACCCGCGCTTGCGCCGGGCCGTCGGGCTGCACCGTCCAGCCCTGCGCGGCAAAGGCGGCGGCGTGTTCGTTGTAGGTGGGCATGGTGATCTGGACCGCACCGACGGGGGCCAGCGCCGGGATCCGCGCGATCAGGGCCGAGGCCCCCGGTGCGGGCAGGATTGCCGCGCTCTCCGGCACCCCCCAGAAGCGACGGGCCGCATTACTGAGCCGGGCAAAGGCCCCGTGGTCGGGCAGGGCGGTCCAGTCCTCAGACGTAAGGTCCGCCACAGGATAGGGGTGTGGGTTGATACCGGTCGACAGGTCGATCCATTCCGTTCGCGCGCCGCCATGACGGGCAATGGCGGCGTCCAGCCCACCGCCGTGGTCACGCTTGCCGCGTGGGTTCAAGTCGTCAGTGCGGTCAGTCATGCCGGAATCGTCCAAAACGCCGAATTTACCCCGCTTCAAGCGGATTTACGCCGTTTTTACAAGCAAATCCGGTTCATAGAGGAACGCTGAAGCGACCGTTAACCCTTTGTTAACGAAATAACGTGATCACAGCTTATGGGGGTCGGCACCACTCACCTTATCAAGTGCCGAGGTTGTTGCAAATGAAAGTTCTGATTGTTGAGAGTAACCCCGACCTGGGTCGGGTCTGGCAGCGGCACCTGGAACGGCAGGGGGCTGAGGTTTCTCTGGTCGAAAGCCAGGAAGCAGCGATCCTTGCACTTTACGGCACGCCCTTCGACATCATAATCTTGGACCTGGTTCTGGATTCAGGCAGTGCGTTGGCGGTCGCCGATTTCGCCAGCTATCGCCGCCCGGATGCCCGAGTGATCTTTGTCACCAACACCACGTTCTTTTCCGACGGGTCGATCTTTGCGCACAGCCCCAACGCCTGCGCCTATGTCCAGAGCGGAACGCCACCCGAGGATCTGGCGGCGATGGTCGAGCACTACGCCGCGGGGCGCTGATCGCGTCCGTGCGGCTCCCAATAGTCCAGGGTGGGGTTGATCGGGATGATCCGGTGCGGATTGATGCTGTCGTGACTGTAGTGATAGTGCCGCACGATATGGTGCATGTTTACCGTGCCCGCCACGCCCGGCCATTGATACAGTTCGCGCGTGTAGGCCCACAGGTTGGGATAGTCGATCAGCCGCCTGCGGTTGCACTTGAAATGCAGGTGATAGACCGGGTCGAACCGGATCAGGGTCGTGAATAGGCGCCAGTCGGCCTCGGTCAGGCGATCCCCCATCAGGTATCGGTGCGTGGACAGCCGATCTTCCAGCCAATCCAGCGTGTCGAACAGGGGGTGCACGGCCGCGTCATAGGCCTCCTGCGAGGTGGCAAAGCCGGATTTGTAGACGCCGTTGTTCACGTTTGAGTAGACCCTCGCATTGACCTCTTCGATCGCGTCGCGCATCTCGGCGGGCCAGTAGTCGTCGGTGTTGCCGGTGATTTGGTCGAAGGCCGAATTGAACATGCGGATGATTTCCGAGCTTTCATTCGACACGATGGTCTCTTGCACCTTGTCCCACAAGATCGGCACCGTCACCCGGCCCGAGTAGTTCGGGTCGGCGCGTGTGTAGACCTGATAGGCATAGTCCAGCCCATACAAAGCATCGCCGGTGGCGCCGTGATCGTCGGTCTGGAAAGTCCATCCGCGGTCCAGCATGTCCGGATGAACCACCGATACGGTGATCAGGTCCTGAAGTTCCTTGAGTTGGCGGAAGATCAACGTCCGGTGCGCCCATGGACAGGCCAGGCTGACATACAGGTGATATCGCCCGGCTTCAGCCTTGAAACCATCCTTGCCCGAGGGACCCGCACTGCCATCGGTCGTTATCCAGTTTCGAAACTGGGCCGCCGAACGTTTGAACGCTCCGCCGGTGGATTTCGTGTCGTACCAGGTGTCGTGCCAGGTGCCGTCGACCAACAGGCCCATCTTGGATCCTCCGTTTCCGAGTCCGGACAAAGCTTAGTGCGACAGCGCCGCAGTTCACATCGCCGACGGCGCGCAGCATCTCTGCGCAGTCGCACAGTGCCGCCCGGGATGTCTGTGCAACAAATCGCCCACAGGTCCGCGTCAACGGTCGGGCTTCACTGGATTTTTACGAAGATACCCCCACAATAGATAGCATAGCTTGGGGGGAATTTTGATGAGTACTTATGTTTCCAAGGAAATTAGCGCCGAATTGGATGCGGCCCGAATCGCATCGCTCAAGAAGTCCAGCCGCCTGCGGGTGGAAATGGGCGACAATACCTACAGAATCCTCAAATTGTGGAAGGATGGTTTCGCCGTCGAGGCCGAGACAACACCGCGTCTGCGTGGACTGGTCGATATTTTTGATGGTGCCAACCACCTGTATCAATGCCTGATCGTCGCTGACGAGGAAGACGGCGGCCAGATGCGATATGAGTTCAAGCGCAGCACCGTCGCGGCGGACAAGGCGCCACTGGATTTCTATCGCGCGCCGGATGCCCCAATCGCCCTTCTCGGCAAAGACGACTAGTGCAGACCGTTCGCGCGGCCTTATTGAAGGTCAGAGAAAGCTAGTTTCAAACGGGCGCACGCGTCCTCGACCCGCGCCCGCTGAGTAGCGAGATTGAACCGTTCGAAGGTCTCGCCTCCCGTTCCAAAACCCGGGCCGGATGACGTTGCGATCCGCGCATCATCGCGCAGACGGCGCACGAATTCGGCGTGATCCATTCCGGTGCCCGAGAAATCGACCCAGGCCAGGTAGGTTGCCTGCAAGGGCATCGACCACAGACCGGGGATTTCGGAGATCGCTGCATCGAATATCGCGCGGTTGCCCCTCAGGTGGTCGATCTGGGCATCCACCCATTGCGCACCTTCGGGCGTGTAGGCCGCGGTGATCATCGCCACGCCAAGTGCGCTGGGGTCATAGTCCAACGTGTTCAGCCGGTGACGCATCTGCGCCCGCAGCGTGTCGTCGGGAATGATCATATTGCCGGTGCGCTGGCCTGCGATGTTGAAGGTTTTGGATGCTGCAGTCAGCGTCACCGTCCAGGGCCGTGCACCCGGCGCGGCCACGTCCATTGGCACGAATTTGTGCCCCGGATAGACCAGATCGTGATGGATCTCGTCCGAGATCAGGATCAGCCCGTTGCGTTCGGCAAAGGCCGCCACCGCACGCAACTCGTCCGATGCCCAGACCCGCCCCGACGGGTTCTGTGGCGAGCACCACAGCAACAGCTTTTCCGACCCGTCCAGCCGCGACTGCGCGTCGTCCAGGTCGATCTCGTAGGTATCGCCGGCTCGCACCAGGGGGCATTCCACCACCCGGCGGCCGGTCTTGTTCACCTTGTGCGCAAACTCGTGATAGACAGGCGTGAAGATCACCACCCCGTCTCCCGGCTCGGTCCAGACGTCGAGGCTCAGCGCGATGGCGTTGCCCAGCCCCTGTGTTGTCAGAACCCAATCGGTATCGATCGTCCAGTCGTGGCGGTTCTGCATCCACCACTGCACCGCCTGCAGATAGGCCGGGTGCTGCCAGGAATAGCCGAACACCCCGTGATCGGCCGCACGGCGCACCGCCTCAATCACGCAGGGCGCGGTGGCATAGTCGGAGTCGGCGGTCCACATGGCCAGCCCGTCCTCGGGCGAGACGCCGAACAGCTGCTCCATCTTGTCCCATTTCGAGCTGAAGGTGCCCCGGCGGTCGATGAGGTCGTTGAAAGTCATGTCTGCTCCATTCGTTGGCCTGAAAGCTATCGGGAAATTCGCCCGGCGCAAGGGGGGCGTTGCGGCCACGCGCGCGATGACCTAAATCAGCCCCATGAAACGCAACATCCTGATCCATCCCGATCCCCGCCTGAAAAAGGTCTGTGCGCCCGTGGACGACCTGTCGGACGAGCTGCGCGCGCTGGCCGACGACATGCTGGAAACCATGTATGATGCGCCGGGCATCGGGCTGGCCGCGCCCCAGATCGGCGTGCTGGAACGGCTGATCGTTCTGGATTGCGTCAAAGAGGAAGGCGCCACCCCCCGCCCGCTGGTGATGTTCAACCCCGAGATCATCTCGGCCTCGGACGAAACCAGCGTCTACGAGGAAGGCTGCCTGTCGATCCCCGATCAGTTCGCCGAGGTCACCCGCCCGGCCGAGGTCGAGGTTGCCTGGATGGACAAGAACGGCAAGGCGCAGCGCGAAACCTTCGACGGGCTCTGGGCCACCTGCGTGCAGCACGAGATCGACCACCTGAACGGCAAGCTGTTCATCGACTATCTCAAGCCGCTGAAACGGCAGATGATCACGCGCAAGATGGTCAAGCTCAAGCGTGAGCTGGCCCGCGCATGACCGTCCGTCCCTGCCTGCTGTGGCCCGACAAGCGCCTGCGCACCAAGGCCGAGCCGGTAACCGAGATCACCGATGAGATCCGCGCCATCTGGGATGACATGATCGACACGATGGAGGCAATGCCCGGCGTCGGCCTGGCGGCGCCCCAGATCGGCGTGATGCTGCGGCTGGCGGTCGTGGATGGCTCGACCGAGCGTGGCCGCGCGGTGCGCCTGGCCAACCCCGAAATTCTGCACAGCTCGATCGAGCTGCGCGAGCATGACGAGGCCAGCCCGAACTTGCCGGGCGTGTCGGCCAAGATCAAACGTCCGCGTGCGGTGACGGTCCGGTTCCTCAATGAAAAAGGCGAGATCGACAGACGCGATTTCGTCGGCATCGAAGCCACCAGCGTACAGCACCAGATCGACCATCTGAACGGCCGGATGTATTTTGACCGTCTCAGCAAGGTCAAACGCGACATGCTGCTGCGCAAGGCGAAAAAGGCGGGGTAGGGCGGCATGCGCGTCATCTTCATGGGAACGCCCGAGTTTTCGGTGCCGGTGCTGGATGCGCTGGTGCAGGCCGGGCACGAGATCGCCGCCGTCTATTGCCAGCCCCCGCGCCCGGCCGGTCGCGGCAAGAAGGACCGGCCCACGCCGGTGCATGCCCGCGCCGAGGCGCTGGGCCTGCCGGTGCGCCATCCCACCTCGCTGAAATCGCCCGAGGAACAGGCCGCCTTTGCTGCGCTGAAGGCCGATGTGGCCGTGGTCGTGGCCTATGGGCTGATCCTGCCGCAGCCGATTCTGGACGCACCCCGGCATGGCTGCCTGAACATCCACGCCAGCCTGCTACCGCGCTGGCGCGGGGCCGCGCCGATCCACCGGGCGATCATGGCGGGCGATGCCGAGACCGGCGTCTGTATCATGCAGATGGAGGCCGGCCTGGACACCGGCCCCGTCCTGCTGCGTCAGGCCACCCCGATCGGACCCGAGGAAACCACCGCCCAGCTGCATGACCGCCTGTCGGCGATGGGCGCCGATCTGATCGTGCAGGCTCTGGACCGCCTGCCCGAGCTGACTCCCGAACCGCAGCCCGAGGTCGGCGTGACCTATGCCGCAAAAATCGACAAGGCCGAGGCCCGCGTGGACTGGTCGCGCCCAGCTGTCGAAGTCGATCGCCAGATCCGCGGCCTGTCGCCCTTTCCCGGCGCCTGGACTCAGATTGAGGGCGAGCGCGTCAAGCTGCTCGCCTCGCGCCTGTCGGACGGGCAGGGCATGCCGGGCGAGGTGCTGGACGACGCGCTGCGCGTGGCCTGCGGCACCGGCGCAGTCGAACTGCTGCGCTTGCAACGGGCGGGCAAGGCGGCGCAGGATAGGGAAACCTTCCTGCGGGGCTGGCCGATCCCGGCCGGAACCCGCCTCGGCTCGGAGACGTCCTGATGTTCATGGTGATGATGGGTACCGTCGTGATTGCCGGCATCGTCGGCTATCTGTCCGAGGTGACGGGCTTTACCCACAACGGTTATCTGCAATCCATCATCATCTGCGTGGGCGGGGCGTTCCTGTTCTATTTCATCCGCATCATGTTCGGCATCAGCTTTGGACCGCCTGGGCTGGATGCGGTGATCTCGTCGGTGGGGGCCTTGATCATCGTGCCCACGCACTGGAGGAAATGAGATGCCCGTCCTTGCCTTGATCGTCATCGGCGCCGCGGCCGGATTTCTGGCCACCCGCCTGATGCGGATCGAGGCGGACATCCCCACCACCCTGCTGATCGGTATCGCCGGGGCCGTGGTGGGCGGGCTGATCATGCGCGCCTTGCTGACGGTCATGGGCTGGATGCCCGGATTCGTCGGCGCGGTGCTGGGCGCGCTGCTGCTGATCTGGATCTGGAAGACCTATTTCCGGCGTTGATGCGGCAGGCCGCAGGCCACGCTAGACAGTGCTTTGGCAATCAACTAGGCATCGGCAATGAAAAACTATTTTTTCCCACAAGCTTATAACAACGCATGGGCCAACCACCGAATTCTGGAGGCTTGCGCGCAATTGCCCCCCGAAGAACTGGCGAAGCACCGTACTGGTTTCTTCCCGTCCATCATCGAGACTCTCAATCACATTTATACGGTTGATCTTTTCTACGTCACCGCTCTGGAAGGCCGGCCAATGGGATTGGACGCCTTCGACCCGGAAACTCCCTATCCCGACTTGCCCGAGCTTTCGGCGCACCAACGCGCCATCGACCAACGTTTCGTGGATGTTTGCCGCGATGAGAAGGTTTTGGATGAAACTGCGCGCGTCAGGATTCCACGTGGGGACGTAGTGCAAGTCGAGCGGTACGACCGCACGATCCTGCACTTGCTGCAGCACCAGATTCACCATCGGGGACAAGTGCATTCGATGCTTTCGGACACGATGATCGCTCCGCCCCAATTGGATGAGTTCTTCATGGAGTGGGAGGCTGACAGATCGTTGCGGGCCGAAGATTTCACATCTCTGAACCTGACCGAGGAAGAGGTCTGGCGCGGCCTCTAGCTCCGCGGCGGGCGTGCCTTGTAGACCGGCAACTGCCAGCCGAACAGCAGCGATCCGGCCCGCAATGCCCAGCAGGAGAGTGCGCACAGGCCCAGCGCCAGCAGCGTCTCCAGCCCCAGACGGGTGGCCAACACGGCCACAAGCGCCCCGGTGAAGGCGCATGAGACATAGAGCTCGCCCTGTTTCAGCACCAGCGGCACCTCGTTGCAGACCACGTCGCGCATCAGCCCGCCCAGGCAACCGGTGGTCACACCCATCAACACCACGATCACGCCCGACTGACCCAGCGCCAGCGCCGCGCCAGTTCCCGCGGCCGCGGCGATCGACAGCGCGAAACTGTCCAGCCAGACCAACCAGTTGTAGCGGCTTTCGACCAGATGCGCGGTGAAAAACACGACCACCGCCGCCGCCACCGCGATCAGGATATAGTCAGGTTGGCCCACCCAGAATACGGGGTGCCGATCCAGCAGCAGATCACGCACCGTACCACCGCCCACCGCCGTCAGACAGGCGATGAAGGCAAATCCCACAAGGTCCAGCTGCGCCCGGCTGGCCACCAGCGCCCCGGTCAGCGCAAAGACCAGAACCGAGGCATAGTCCAGCAGGGCCAGACCGCTCATGTGCGGGCCTTTTTTTTCGGCTTGAACGGGGCCATGCCTGCGCGGGCCAGCTCATCTGCGCGTTCGTTTTCGGGGTGGCCGGCATGGCCCTTGACCCATTCCCAGGTCACGTCATGGCGCTGTTGGGCTTGGTCCAACCGCTGCCACAGGTCCACGTTCTTGACGGGCTTCTTGCTTGCGGTCTTCCAGCCGTTGCGCTTCCACCCGTGGATCCAGCCCGTCACCCCGTTTTTCACATAGGCGCTGTCGGTCACGATGGTGATTTTCGAGGGCCGCTCCAACGTCTCGAGCGCGCTGATCGCGGCCAGAAGCTCCATCCGGTTGTTGGTGGTCTCGGCCTCGCCGCCATTCAACTCGCGCTCTTTCAGGACGGTTTCTCCATCCATCGCCCGCAGCAGCACGCCCCAGCCCCCCGGGCCGGGATTGCCGGAACAGGCACCATCGGTATAGGCAAACAGATCAGGCATGGGCCAGCACCAGAATGAAACCGTCATAAGAACCGGCCAGCCCCTTTCCCATACCGGTGGTGACACGGTGAATGACGAACCCGGCCTCGACCAACGCGGTCTCGATCTCGGGGCGCGTGAAATAGGTGTAGTAGCGGTCCAGTTCGTCGCGATGCTCTCCGGTGCCCAGTTTGAGGCCCAGAAAGAACACGCCGCCCGGCTTCAGGGCCCGGTGGATGGCGGCCAGGTGTCGCGGGAATTCGGCGCGCGGGGCGTGCAGCAGGGAAAAGCTGGCATAGACCCCATCGTATTCGGCCGTTTCGGTCACGTCGTCGTACGTGCCCAAATGCGCGTCCACGCCATTTGCGCGGGCGTGTTCGACAAAGGCAGGTGTGGCGTCCAGCGCCCGAACCCGCAGCCCCTGGCGCAGAAAGAAACCGCTGTCCGAACCCGGACCCGACCCCAGATCCAGCACCAGCCCGTCGCCGACCGCCTGCGCAAATGCTGCGCGCGCCTCGATCTGTTCGGGCGGCAGCGGCACTTTCAGATAGTCGTCCACACGGGTTGTGTAGGCGTCGATGGTTCGTTTGTCGCTCACAGGACTACTCCGACGGCCAGGCAAGTCAGCACGACGGCGCTCAGCAGCAGCCGCAGTTTCATCCACCAGCGCGCGGTCAGGCCCCAGGACCAGAACAGCGCGTCCAGCACCAGCAGCCCGGCAAAGCCGATCATCAGGTTGGTGCCCGCGTCGACCGGCCCGCCGCCGGTGGTGAAGAACGCCCACAGCGCCGGCAGTACCGACAACCCATAGCACAGCGCCGCCCGGCTGCCCGAGGTCTTGGTGGCAAAACCCCAAAGAACGCCGGACATGAAGCTGAGGATCACAGCGCCATAAAACAGCTGCACATAGGGCCCCACGAACCGGGGACCCAGCGCGCGGCTGCCCCAGTCGTTCAGGTCTCCGCTCAGGTAGGTCAGCGCGCCCCAGACGAAGGGGATCAGACCGGCCAGGCCCAGAACCAATGGTGCGCGGGGGATGCCGCTCATGCGGGCACGCGCAGAATGCGGGGCACCTTGAACTCGACATTCTCGGTGGCGGTTTCGACGGTTTCGACGGTCACGTCATAGCGGTCGCGGAAGGCGTCGATCACCTCGTTTACCAGAACTTCGGGGGCCGAGGCACCGGCGGTGATGGCGATGCTGGAAATCCCTTCGAGCGCGCGCCAGTCGATGTCGGTGGCGCGCTGCACCAGCTGGGCATAGGTGCAGCCCGCCTTGGACGCCACCTCGACCAGGCGGCGCGAATTCGAGGAGTTGGGCGCACCCACCACCAGCAGCGCATCCGACCTGGGTGCGACGGTCTTCACCGCTTCCTGGCGGTTGGTGGTGGCATAGCAGATGTCTTCCTTGTGCGGGCCGACGATGGCCGGGAACCGGTCCTGCAGCGCGGCCACGATGTCGCGCGTGTCGTCCACCGACAGGGTGGTCTGGGTGACAAAGGCCAGTTTTTCGGGGTCACGGACCTGCACCCCGGCCACATCGTCAACCGTTTCCACCAGCAGGACCTCGCCGTCCGGCAACTGGCCCATGGTGCCGACGGTTTCGGGGTGGCCCTTGTGGCCGATCATGATCATCTGCAACCCGGCTTCGGCGTGGCGCTGGGCCTCGATATGGACCTTGGACACCAGCGGGCAGGTGGCGTCGACATAGATCATCTCGCGCGCGGCTGCGGCGGCGGGCACCGATTTGGGTACGCCGTGGGCGGAAAAGATCACCGGCCGGTCATCGGGGCATTCGTCCAGTTCTTCGACAAAGACGGCACCCTTGGCGCGCAGCCCGTCCACGACGAACTTGTTGTGCACGATCTCGTGCCGCACATAGACCGGGGCACCCCATTTCTGCAGGGCCATTTCCACGATCTTGATCGCGCGGTCCACGCCGGCGCAGAAACCGCGCGGGGCGGCCAGATACAGGGTCAGGGGGGGCTTGGTCATGCGTCTGTCTCCTTGAAAGGGACAGGTAAGGCTTTTCCACCTGTTGGTCCAGTCAGGACAGCCTTGTCACCATGCTGACATGAAGTCCTGTTAGCCAATACCCGTTTGAGCACGGGTTCTTGATTAAAGAAGCGCGGCCAGGACACGAAGTCCTGACCGCGCGATTGCTCCACATGTGTGAGTGGTGGATGGCGGAGTTCTTATTTTCCTGCGACGGCTACCGTACGCGGTTCATCGGACACGTCCCGCGGAGGGCGTCCGATCACGTCGCGCAGGTCGTCAAGCTCGATGAAATTGTCGGCCTGACGACGCAGCTCGTCCGAAATCATCGGCGGCTGGCTGCGGATGGTCGAGACGACCGACACGCGCACGCCCTGACGTTGCAGGCTGGCAATCAGCGGGCGGAAATCCCCATCACCCGAAAACAGCACGATATGATCCACGCGCGGCGCAAGCTCCATGGCATCGACGGTCAGTTCGATGTCCATGTTCCCCTTGACCTTACGGCGCCCCATGCTGTCGGTGTATTCCTTGGCCGGCTTGGTCACCATGGTGAAGCCATTGTAATGCAGCCAATCGACAAGCGGACGGATCGGTGAGTATTCGTCGTTTTCTAGCAGCGCTGTGTAGTAGAAGGCTCTGAGAAGCTTGCCTCGACGCATGAATTCCTGGCGAAGCAACTTGTAATCGATGTCAAACCCCAGTGCTTTTGCGGCGGCGTACAGATTCGAGCCGTCGATGAACAGCGCAAGCCGTTCGTCCTTGTAAAACATTAATTTGTCCTTCCGGTATCGCTCAACGCGCGGAGGTGTCTGTGAGTGAAAAAAATAAATTCGCGCATTGATGCCTTTAAAATAGGCTATTTGACCTGTATCGCAAGTATTCTCTGAACGGAATACGGGGATAAAAGTGGTCAAATCCATGTCAAAAGTGGTCGTGGCGTTGGGGGCAAATCTCACCTTGAGAGGAAACGGGCCCAAGGTGACACTCGCGCAGGCTCTCGAGGTCATGGAGGCCAAGGGGCTGGTGATTCGGGCCAAAAGCCGGCTGTTTTCGACCCCCTGCTTCCCTGCGGGCGCCGGCCCGGACTACGTGAACGCAGCCGCTGTGATCGAGACGGAACTGGATCCGCGCGGTGTTCTGGACCTGCTGCACGAGGTCGAGGCCGAGTTCGGCCGCGCCAGGGTTCAGCGTTGGGGTATGCGCACACTTGATCTTGATCTTGTCTGCTGGGACGACCGCGTTCTGCCGGACCTGGACGGATACCGCCGCTGGTTGGATTTGCCAATGGAGCAGCAGGTGCGATCCGCGCCCGAACAACTGATAGTGCCGCACCCGCGCCTGCAGGATCGGGCATTCGTGCTGGTTCCAATGGCTGACGTCGCGCCCGATTGGCGCCATCCGGTGCTGGATTTGACCGTCCGGGAAATGATCGGACAGCTGCCTGCGGACGAGGTTGCCGCCGTAACCCCCCTCTGAGCCGCCAATGCTGGGCATTTCCCGCTTGTCAAGGCAGAGAATCGCGCTTAGATAAACCCCTTCCTGACACGGATTCATTTGTGGAGAGCGCCTCATGGCCCGCGTGACGGTCGAAGACTGCGTAGACAAGGTACCGAACCGGTTCGAACTGGTGATGCTTGCCGCCCATCGTGCGCGCGAGATTTCCACTGGCGGATCGATCACCGTTGACCGCGACAACGACAAGAACCCCGTAGTGGCTCTGCGCGAGATTGCCGAAGAAACCCAGACGGCGGACGAGCTGCGTGAACGTCTGATCGAGGCCAACCAGACACAGATCGAGGTCGACGAGCCCGAAGAAGATCAGATGGCGCTGTTGATGGGTGCAGAGTCGGACAAGCCGGCAGATGACGACATGTCCGAAGAGAAACTCCTGCGTGCCCTGATGGAGGCCCAGGGGCAGGGGTAAGCCCTGCAAGCGAAGGTGCGGACCGGATGATTTCTGTTGAAGACCTGATTGCGCTGGTCCGCAACTACAACCCCAAGACAAATGCCGATCGCATCGCCCGGGCCTATGAGTTCGGAATGCAGATGCATGAAGGGCAGTTCCGGCACTCGGGCGAGCCCTATTTTTCGCATCCCGTCGCAGTTGCCGCCATTCTGACCGAGCAGCGCCTGGACGATGCCACGATCATCACCGCGCTGCTGCACGACACGATCGAGGACACCAAGGCAAGCTATTCCAAGATCGCCGAACTGTTCGGTGACGAGGTGGCGATGCTGGTCGACGGCGTCACCAAGCTGACCAACCTGCAGCTTTCCAGTCGCGAAACCAAGCAGGCCGAGAACTTCCGCAAACTGTTCATGGCCATGTCCAAGGACCTGCGGGTGATCCTGGTCAAGCTGGCCGACCGCCTGCACAATATGCGCACGATCAAGGCAATGCGCCCTGAAAAGCAGGTGCAGAAAGCGCGCGAAACGATGGACATCTACGCGCCGCTGGCCGGCCGGATGGGCATGCAGTGGATGCGCGAAGAGCTTGAGGACCTCGCGTTCCGCGTCCTCAATCCCGAAGGTCGCCAGTCGATCATCCGCCGCTTCATCACACTGCAGCGCGAAACCGGCGACGTGATTCACCGGATCACCGGCGACATGCGGCACGAGCTTGAGAAAGCGGGGATCGAGGCCGAAGTCTTTGGTCGCGCCAAGAAACCCTACTCGATCTGGCGCAAGATGCAGGAAAAGGATCAGGGCTTTTCGCGCCTGTCCGACATCTATGGCTTCCGCATCATTACCCAGACCGAAGAAGACTGCTATCGCACCCTTGGGGCCATACACCAGCGCTGGCGCGCGGTGCCGGGGCGGTTCAAGGACTATATCAGCCAGCCGAAATCGAACGGTTACCGCTCGATCCATACGACGGTATCGGGCCGTGACGGCAAGCGGGTCGAGGTGCAGATCCGTACCCGTCAGATGCATGACGTCGCCGAGACAGGTGTGGCCGCGCACTGGTCCTATCGTGACGGTGTGCGGACGGAAAACCCCTTTGCGGTCGATCCGGCCAAGTGGATCGCCAACCTGACCGAGCAGTTCGATACCGAGGAAGACCACGAAGATTTCCTCGAGGCGGTGAAGCTCGAGATGTATTCGGACCAGGTCTTCTGCTTCACCCCCAAGGGCGACGTGGTGAAACTGCCGCGCGGGGCGACCCCGATCGATTTCGCCTACGCCATTCATACGCGCATCGGCCATGCCTGTGTCGGAGCCAAGGTGGACGGTATCCGTGTGCCGCTGTGGACGCGGCTCAAGAATGGCCAATCGGTCGACATCATCACCGCCGACGGCCAGACCCCGCAGGTGACCTGGCTTGAGATTGCCGTGACCGGCAAGGCCCGCACCGCCATCCGCCGCGCCCTGCGCGAGGTTGACCGTGAACGGTTCATCAAACTGGGACGCGAACTGGTCCGCGCGGGGTTCGAACATGTTGGCCGCAAGGCGACCGACAAGGCATTGGAAACCGCCGCCAAACACCTGCGCATCAAGAACAGCGATGAGTTGCTGGCCCGCGTCGGCAGTGCCGAACTGACCGCCCATGATGTAGTGGCCGCGGTCTATCCCGACCTGACCCGCGACGAGGGCGAAGCAATCCCCTTGCGTCGCGCCGTGATCGGGCTTGAGCCGGGGCAGGGGTTTGAACGCGCGCCGTGTTGCCAGCCTTTGCCCGGCGAACGCATCGTGGGCATCACGTCTCGGGGCAAGGGCGTGGTGGTGCATTCCATCGATTGCGATCGCCTTGCCGAATTCGAGGATCAGCCGCAACGGTGGGTGAACCTTCACTGGCATACCGGCACGCACCCGGCCGCTTATGGCGCCACGTTGGAGCTGACCATCGGCAACGACGCCGGCGTGCTGGGACGTATTTGCACATTGATCGGCGAGAAAAAGGCCAATATCTCGAACCTGGAATTCGTGGACCGGAAGCCAGATTTCTATCGTCTGCTTATCAGTATCGAGGTGCGGGATCTTGAACAGCTGCATTCGCTGATGCTGATGCTCGAGGCGGAAAGTGACGTGGCTGCGGTCGAACGGTATCGGGACATGACAAGCGCTGCGGTCGCAGCTAGCTGAGAAGGGGTGATCAGGAGTG
>NZ_JBXWSK010000027.1:0-42235 GCF_059613385.1 Ruegeria sp. BHSA162 | reverse complement strand
GCCTTATCTGGGTGGTGGGTTCGGGCATTTCTACGCTTATGCGCCAGAGAAATGGGAATACCCGATCAACCGCTTTGCGATGGAAACCAAACGCCAGCTGGATGTTCTGGACCGCGAGCTTGCCGACAAAACCTTTATCGCCGGCGAAGACTACTCGATCGCTGATATGGCAATCTGGCCGTGGTATGGGCAACTTGCTCTGGGTCGTTTGTACGACGCGGCCGAGTTCCTTGATGTGACGTCCTACAAGAACGTCATGCGATGGGCTCAAGAGATTGACGCGCGGCCAGCCGTGAAGCGGGGCCGCATGGTCAACCGCGCATTCGGAGAGTTGCACACCCAACTGCGCGAACGGCATGACGCAAGCGACTTCGAATCCCGTACGCAGGACAAGCTGGAAACAGCGGCCGAATAACTCTGTTCATTTGGCGCAGGGAGCAAATCATCCCTGCGCCGAAGCCTCGATTTCACTTCAAGATCGGGGGACTGTCCGGGTCGCTTCCGGGCGCTGGTCGGAACCCAGAGGCGCGCACTGGCTTGGGGATATCAAATCGCAGGCCCACTTTCGCCAATGCTGCGGCGGCAGGATCGCTGGCCGCGAAAAAACCGACATCCAAGGCACCAGCCTCAATCCCCGAAAATGTCAGAGCTTCGGACACCGCCTTGGCCAAGGCCGTCTGGGCACCGGGTACCGCGTCGACGAAACCAAGAAGATGACCCTGCCCGCCGCCCTCGGCGCGGGTTCCGGCGAGATATGCGGCGGAGGCCAGACCTGAAGCTGTGGCCAGTTTGGTGTCCAGCGCCGTCAGCAAAATGTCGGGCAACCCCGCGGGCGGAAGGAACTCCGTCAGACGGGATTGCACTTCTTGCGGGGCATGGCTGAGGGTTTCCGCAAGCCAGGCCAACGCTTCGGCAGGGATGAGCATCGACGACGGCGCCACCTCGAGGTTCAGCCCCAACCCGATGCCCTGCCCTGCAAGCATCCCCGCCAGAACACGTCCGGACAGAGCGGCATAAGGGGCAGGACGGCCCGCAAACTGCGCCAGTCTGTCTTCGCGGTCAAAGGCCAGCACAAACCGACCATCTGCCACGTCAAACAGCTCGGGCGAGATGTTTTCGTCTCGCGCCTCTTCGGTCAGCAACAGAAACAGTTCGTTGTCCGCGAGCCGTTCGAAAAACCTCAGCCGCGCGGCATCGCTCTGAGGGTCGGCCTCCATCTGGGCATGCGCAATGTCCAGCGCGGTCGTGTCAGTCATCCATCACCTCTTTGACCCGGGCACGCAGCACCGGCAACAGGTCCGTTTCGAACCAGGGATTCTTCTTCAGCCATGCCGTATTGCGCCATGACGGATGAGGCAAGGCAAATACCCGCGGCGCATGCTGTCGCCAATTGCGCACCGTATCGGTCACCGAAGCTTGTGCGCCCAGATGGAATTTCTGCGCGTGGCCACCGACAAGAATGGTCAACGGAACATCGCCAAGTTCACTCATGACCCTGTGATGCCAGGTCTTCTTGCAGATCGCCGGCGGCGGCAAGTCCGCCTTTCGCGCATCGTACCCCGGAAAACAAAACGCCATCGGAACGATCGAAACCCGCGCCTGATCGTAGAATTGTTCTTCCTCCAACCCCAGCCAATCCCGCAGCCGGTCGCCTGAAGGGTCGGTGAACGGTCGGCCGCTCTCATGGACTCGTGCCCCGGGAGCTTGCCCCGCGATTAGGATGCGCGCACCGGGGCGGAACCACACCACCGGGCGCGGCTGATGCGCGGTCGCAGTCGCAGCAAAGCGGTCGGCGCACAACCGGCACGATCTGATTTCCTCAGCAAGTTGCTTCACCTGATCTCCAGCCCTTTGGCGCTTGTTGCAATCCTAGGATGGATCATAGTCGTTCCCGCAAACCGATCCAGTTGTCGGCTCTATGCGTCACAATTGTGGTCAGGCGTATCGAACGCGCATTGAACATTTGTTTCATATTTCGACATAATGTGGCCAACATGGAGCGGTAGAACACCCGGCCGTCAGCCAGCCACCGGTGGCCGCACCCAAAGCAAAAACATGAGCAGGCAGTGAATGCTTGAGTTCGAGAATGTCAGCAAGTCCTTTTGGACCGGGACTCGCCGCAAGGTGATCCTGGACAGGGTCTCGTTCCGGGTCGAGCTGGGAAAATCACTTGGCGTTCTGGCCCCGAACGGCACCGGAAAAACCACGCTTATCAACATGATGGCCGGCCTCGAAAAGCCCGACGAAGGCGTGATCCGCCGAGAGTGCCGGGTGTCTTTCCCCATGGGCTTTGCCGGCGGCGTTTCCAAGAAGATGTCCGCACTCGAGAATGCCCGTTACATCGCCAAGATTTATGGAATGGACCCCGACTATGTCGAGGCTTACTGCAGCTGGATGTGCGACTTGGGCGAGTATTTCAACCAACCCTTGGCGACATACTCAGCCGGCATGCGCGCCCGTTTCACCTTTTCGTTGATGCTGGCCCTGGATTTCGACATGTACCTGATCGACGAGGGCATGCCTGCCACCACCGATGTCGAATTCAACAAAAAAGCAGGTTCAATCCTGCAGGAACGCTTGCGAACCACGACTTTGGTGATTGTGTCACACAATCCCAAAACCCTCGAAAAATTCGCCCGCCAGGCCGCCGTGCTTGTGGATGGGCAGCTTCATATGTTTGACTCCTTGGAAGAGGCGACGCAGCTATATGACTACCAAACCCAAGGTTAAAAAATACGACCCGAACCATGCCTCGCAGGCCGAAGGCACGGTTGAGGCGCGTGCCGAGGCGATTTCGCGCATCAGAAAAGCAACTCAACCGGCCGAGGAAGCCCCGGCCGGAACTGAACTGGATGCCATCAAGAAAGAAGGGTTGACCGGTCGTCAGCTGCGCATAGCCCGACGCCTGGCGCAGAAACACGGTCTGGCTGCGACGTCGGACTACGATGCCGTGCGTCTGCTACGAAAAAAGGGGATCGATCCGTTTCCGCGCTCCAACCTTCTGGATTTTGCGGCGGGTTCTTCCGATACCGCGGATGCGGAAGACCAGCCAAAAGACAAGGTCACGATCCAGCTGCCGCAAACGGTGAAAGAAAAGCAACAGACCCTTCCCGGCCCCGAATGGAGCCCGGCACAGCGGCGCGAATTCGAAATCGGCCAGATTCAGAAGGATATCGCCCGTCGGCGCAGACGAAAGCTGTTTGGTCTGTTTGCCCGTCTATTCGCCTTTGTTCTGCTGCCCACGATTATTGTCGGCTATTACTTCTATCGCATAGCCACTCCGATGTACGCCAGCGAGTCCGCGTTTTCCATTCTACAGGCAGATGGTGGCGCTGGTGAGATCGGCGGGCTTTTGGCCGGGACGCAATACGCCACCACGCAGGACTCGGTCGCGACCCAGGAGTTCCTTGAATCCAAGGATGCGCTCAACCGTCTGGAACGGGACACTGGTTTTGCCGAGATTTTCAAGCAGGACTGGATAGATCCGATTCAAAGACTGCCTCAGGACGCCACGCTGGAAGAGGCGTTCAAACTGTACAAGCGAATGGTCACAATCGGCTATGATCCCAGCGACGGTATCATCCGGATGGAGGTTGCGGCACCCGACCCGGACACTGCCGTCGACCTGTCAAATCTGCTGATCTCCTACGCCGAAGAAAAGATCAACGGCCTCACCGAACTGAAGCGCGAAGATCAGATGCGGGACGCTCTGCAGTCCTTCGAGGACGCTCAGGAAGAACGGCGCAAAGCCCAGGAAGCGCTGATCGAACTGCAGTTGCAGGGTGCCGTTCTGGACCCCGAAAACGTGATTGCCGGGCTGCGCGCCCGCATCAACGAGATCGAGATACAGCTTCAAGACAAGGAATTGGAACTGGCAGCGTTGCTGGACAACCTTCGGCCGAACAAAGCCAAGGTCGACGGCGTCCAAGCCGACATCAACCGGCTTGAGGCCGTGCTCGAAGAGCTCAATGCCGAGATGCTGGACGCCTCCGCCGGCGAAAACTCGCTGGCGCGGTTGAGCGTTCGGATCCAGATGGCACAGGCCGATCTGGCCGCACGGGACATGATGCTGCAATCGGCCATGCAGCAAATGGAAACCGCCCGGACCGAGGCCAACCGCAAGGTTCGATACCTCACCGTTTCCGTGAACCCGGTCGCCAGTCAGGAGCCCACCTATCCGCGAAAGTTCGAAAATACGATTTTGGCTTTCCTGTTGTTTGCTGGTATCTACCTGATGATTTCGCTGACTACGTCAGTCCTTCGTGAACAGGTATCCTCGTAGAGCTCATGAAACATGTAAAAATAGCCAACGTCACCGTTGGCAACGACCTTCCGCTGACCATCATCGCGGGCCCTTGCCAGCTTGAAACGGCGGATCACGCACAGATGATCGCGGGAAGGATGAAAGAAGCCTGTGAAGCCGCGGGGGCACAGTATGTGTTCAAGGCCTCATATGACAAAGCCAACCGTACGTCCCTGTCCGGGAAACGCGGCATGGGGATCGAGGCCGGGCTGAAGGTGCTGGATGACATTCGCAAAACGATGGGTATTCCGGTCCTGACGGATGTCCACACTGAAGCGCAATGTGCCATCGCGGCCGAAGCAGTGGATATCCTGCAAATCCCGGCCTTCCTGTGCCGCCAGACAGACATGCTGCTGGCAGCCGGAGAAACAGGCAAGGCCGTCAACGTCAAGAAGGGTCAGTTCCTGGCCCCCTGGGAAATGCCAAACATCGTCGAAAAGATCGAAAGCACGGGCAACCACAACATCCTGCTGACCGAGCGCGGAACCTCGTTTGGCTACAATACGCTTGTCGCCGACATGCGATCCCTGCCGCAAATGGCGCAAACCGGGTATCCGGTTGTCATGGATGCAACCCATTCCGTTCAACAGCCCGGTGGCCGAGGCGGCTCGTCCGGCGGGCAGCGGGAATTTGCACCGGTAATGGCCCGCGCGGCCGTGGCCCTGGGCGTCGGTGCCGTATTCATTGAAACGCATCAGGATCCGGACACGGCGCCGTCTGATGGGCCGAATATGATCCCGTTGGACCAAATGGGCCAACTGATTGACACATTGATGCGTTTCGATGCCCTGGCCAAGGCCAACCCAGTTCAGATTTAACGATCGAGATTTTCCATGACCAAACCAATCCCCGAGGTGACCCCGAACACCTGGAGCTTTCTGCGCGATGCGATGATCAAACCCACCGGGTTTCGTGAATACGATGCCCGCTGGAAATACCCGGACGAGATCAACCTGCCGGGGATGACGGCTCTTGGTCTTGGTTTGGGCACTCAGATGCACAAGCGTGGGATCGAGCCGCTGATCGCGGTCGGAAACGACTACCGCGACTATTCTCTGGCGATCAAGAATGCGTTGATTCTGGGCCTCATGCAGGCCGGCATCCAGGTCAAGGATATTGGCCCGGCGCTCAGCCCGATGGCGTATTTCGCCCAATTCCACCTGGATGTTCCTGCAGTCGCCATGGTGACGGCCAGCCACAACCCCAACGGCTGGACCGGGGTGAAGATGGGCTTTGACCGCCCTCTGACCCACGGCCCTGACGAAATGGCCGAGCTGCGCGACATCGTGCTGAACGGCGAAGGCGTGGCACGCCCCGGCGGGTCCTATGAATTCGTGGACGGCGTGAAAGAGGCCTATATCGACGATCTGGTCGGTGATTTCAAAATGTCGCGCCCCCTCAAAGTGGTGTGCGCGACAGGGAACGGCACCGCATCTGCCTTTGCCCCCGAGATCTTTGAGCGGATCGGCGTCGAGGTCGTACCCAGCCACAACCGGTTGGATTACACCTTCCCCAACTACAACCCGAACCCCGAAGCGATGGAGATGTTGCACGACATGGCAGACGCCGTCAAAGCCAGCGGGGCGGACCTCGCGCTTGGGTTTGACGGAGACGGCGATCGCTGCGGTGTGGTCGATGACGAGGGCGAGGAGATCTTTGCCGACAAGGTCGGTGTCATCATGGCCCGCGATTTGGCCAAGCTGCATCCCGGCGCGACCTTCGTGGCCGACGTTAAATCGACCGGCCTGTTTGCAAGCGATCCCGAACTGCAGGCCCATGGCGTCAAGGCGGATTACTGGAAAACCGGCCACAGCCACATGAAACGGCGCGTGAAGGAAATCGGCGCGTTGGCCGGGTTCGAAAAGTCGGGCCATTACTTTCTGGCCGAGCCAATCGGGCGTGGATACGACTGCGGAATGCGGGTCGCGGTGGAAATCTGCAAACTGATGGACCGCAATCCGGGACAGAGCATGTCCGATCTGCGTCGCGCCCTGCCCAAGACATGGTCGACCCCGACCATGTCGCCCTATGCTGCCGATACCGAAAAATATGACATTCTCGCCAGGTTGGTGGACAAGCTGGTTGCCAAGGCAGAGGCGGGTGAAACATTGGCCGGTCGGCCGATCAAGGAAGTCGTAACCGTCAATGGTGCCCGCGTCATCCTCGACAATGGAAGTTGGGGCCTGGTCCGGGCGTCTTCGAACACGCCCAACCTTGTGGTGGTCTGCGAAAGCAGCGAGAGCGAAGATGAGATGCGGGCAATTTTCGCTGATATCGATGCCGTGATCCGCACCGAGCCGGGTGTGGGCGACTACGACCAGACGATCTGAGCAAAAAAGGGGCGCTGCGGCGCCCCTTTCTCAATCCCGTCCGAGCAGTTTCAGCAAGCCCTTCTTGGCCTCGTCCTCAAGCTTCTGCTTCAGCGCGTCTTCGACCTGTTCGCTGTCGGAAATGGTTGTATTCAACTCCTCTCCCACCTTCTTCAGCGCCTTGTCCTTCGCGTCCTGCTCCAAGTCCTTGAGCTTCTCTTCCGTCGCAGCTTCGATCACCTTGCTCAGGTCGGGCTTGATCGACGGATCACTCCACGGCCCCTTGATCCGCACGGGCACGGCAATGCCATTGCCCCCGTTCGCCCGCAGCGCAACCGGCGTGAACACATAGTCGATATCGCGCGCGCCCAGCCCGACGCGGCCCGCACCGTCGGCACGGAAATTGTCAAGCTGCATCAGAAGATCGTTGTTCGTCAGGTTGCCGTCCTGAATCGTGTAGGTGGCAGTCAGGCTGTTAAAGACGGTGGTTCCTCCACTGCCTTCGCCGCGCCCCATCAAACGATCCAGATCAAACCCGGCGATCACCCCCTTGCCGACGTCCAGGCTGCCCTTGCCGCTGAGTGAGCGCATGATTTGGGCTTCGGTTTGCCCCACCCCCAGAAATTGCAACGTTCCGGACGCAGTACCGGACAGCCGTTCGACTCCGCCCAATGTGGTCAAAGCCTGCTTGAGGTCGATACCGGTGGCGGTCAGGTTGCCCCCGACCGACAGTCCGTTTCTGTTGTTGGCAACGACTTCTCCGGTCAGCTTTCCGGAAAACAGCGTGGCCGGTTCCATTTTCAGAACCGCACGCGACCGATCCAGACTAAGGCTCAGATCGCTGGGGCCAAAGGTCATATCCGGAATAGCGATCGAATTGGCTTTCAACCGGATCGTTCCATTTGCCAACGAAAGGGGTGACGCGTCGATCGGCGCCTGGGACCAGCCTTCGGGCGCCTGTTTCCCTCCGCCCGTGCCGCCGCCGCTGCTGGGCGCGCTGCCGGCTGTTGCCTGCGTCAGGTCAAGGTCACCAGTACTCAGCCGCGCAGTAATCTTCGGTGGGCTCGCGATAACGATATCTGCGGCACCGTCAAAACTGTTCTGATCCAGAACTGCCCGCATATCCCGCAAGGAAATGCGCCCATCCTTGGTGTAGGTCATCTGGCCGGACACATCCGCGACCCGTCCAAGTCCCATGGGGACTGACACCCCACCCTGACCAAAAGCGGCCAGCATCGCGTCGGTGTTTGTGGTCCGGACATGAGTTTTGCCGTCCATTTCACCGGCCAGGTTGACGCGTCCGTCAAAGTTGATCTCTCCGCCCGGCGCTGTCAGGCCAAGAACCAATGGCGTCACCGCGCCACTGGAAAATGCAGGTAAATCAGGAATTTCCAGATCAACCTCAACTGCGCCACCGGGCACCGGCATTGAGGCGCTCATCTTCATCGGCGCAGTGACATCAGGCCAGCTGGCCTTCAGATCGACCCCGGAAAAATCCATCTGAGGGACACCGTTTTCCACATAAACCAGACGCGCGTTGCTGAGCTCCAGTTGGTCAAGGGTCACGGTTCCGGTCTCGGCCGGTGCCGCAGAGTTGGGTGCGGGCGCATCTGCATTGCCAGAACCCGTGTTTGACGCCCCGGATTGCGGCGCCGACATTTCCCAGTTGCCCCGCCCTTGCGACAGTTCCAGCCGCAAGACGGGATCCTCGGCCACGACGCGCCGGATGCGCACATCCCCCGCCAACAGCGCTGATGCGTCCACGCCAACTGCCAGGCTTTGCGCGCTCAGCATCGGTTCGGAGCTGGCCCAAGGCGCGTTCCCAAACGTAACCGGCCCGGTTTCCATTCCCAGAACCGGCCAAAAGGACAGGCGAACATCGCCGGACAACGTCAGCTCACGCCCGGTCTGCGCCTTGACCTGTTCGGCGAGGATTTTGCCCAGCTTGTCGCCGGGCATCAAAAGCAACGCCCCGATCACCAGCCCCGCGACCGCAACCAGAATGAATAGAATGCGTATCAGCCACTTCATGATTTGCTCTCTGCCTTGCCGGCTTTTTGCCTCAGCTTCGATGTTCCTCGCGTGCGAAGGATTTGCAAGGGGAAGATTTCCCCACTATATGCCGCGCAATGAGCACCAACCCGCCAAACCTACGCCCCGATCTGGCACCCGCAGCCCGGATCATCGACGCACCGCGCAGCGGCCAACCCACCATCGGAATGGTGTCCTTGGGATGTCCCAAGGCACTGGTCGACAGCGAGCGCATCCTGACGCGCCTACGCGCCGAAGGATACGGGATCTCGCCCGACTATTCAGGTGCGGATGCCGTGATCGTGAACACCTGCGGGTTTCTCGACAGCGCCAAGGCCGAAAGCCTCGAGGCAATCGGCGAGGCGCTGGTGGAAAATGGCAAGGTCATCGTGACCGGGTGCCTGGGCGCGGAACCTGACTACATCCGCGAACATCATCCCCGTATCCTGGCCGTGACCGGGCCGCACCAGTATGAACAGGTGCTGGATGCCGTTCACGCCGCCGTTCCGCCTGATCCCAATCCGTATGTGGATCTGTTGCCGGCTTCGGGCGTGAAGCTGACCCCGCGCCACTACAGCTATCTCAAGATATCCGAGGGCTGTAATCACAAGTGCAAATTCTGCATCATCCCGGATATGCGCGGAAAACTGGCCAGCCGACCGGCCCACGCCGTTCTGCGCGAGGCTGAAAAACTGGTCGACAGCGGTGTGCGCGAATTGCTGGTGATCAGCCAGGACACCTCGGCCTTTGGTCTGGATCGCAAAAACGACGTAAACCCCTGGAAAGACCGGGAGGTGCGTAGCCACATTACCGATCTGGCCCGCGAACTGGGCCAACTGGATGCGTGGATACGACTGCACTACGTCTACCCCTATCCACATGTGCGCGAGTTGATCCCGCTGATGGCGGATGCAGGCAGCAACCTTTTGCCCTACCTGGACATCCCGTTCCAACACGCACATCCGGACGTTCTGAAACGAATGGCGCGCCCCGCTGCCGGCGCCAAGACACTGGACGAGATCGCCGCCTGGCGCGCGATATGCCCCGACATCACGCTGCGATCGACCTTCATTGTCGGCTACCCCGGCGAGACCGAGGCCGAGTTCCAGACCCTGCTGGATTGGATGGACGAGGCGCAGTTGGACCGCGTCGGGTGCTTCCAATACGAAAACGTTGAAGGGGCCCGGTCGAACGACTTGCCGGATCACGTCCCGGATGAGATCAAGCAAGAGCGCTGGGAGCGTTTCATGCAAAAGGCCCAGGCGATTTCTGAAGCGAAACTGGCGTCGAAAGTGGGCCAGAGGATCCAAGTGATCGTGGATGAGGTGGATGCCGAAGCCGCCACCTGCCGCACCAAGTCAGACGCGCCTGAGATCGATGGCAACCTGTTCATCGACGACGGTCATGAAAACCTGAAACCCGGCGACATCGTCCTTGTTCAGGTCGACGAGGCTGGTGAATACGATCTGTGGGGGAAGCTGGTGCGCTGAACCGCCATCCGGCGGAAGAAAGCAGACGGCCCCCAAATCGGGACCGTCTGCAAAAAGCTTACTGAGTGACCGGGTTACACACGGTCTGGCCGGCCTCGGTGGTGGCCAGTTCATAGCCTGCCGAACAGCTGGGCGAGCCATATTTGTCATAGCTTGGCTGAACGTAAACCGGGGTGGGCTCTTCCTGCTGCGAGCAAGCAGTCAGGATCAAAACAAAGGCGCCGGCGGCAGCGAATTTCAGTTTCATGTCCATCAATCCTTTAATACTTTTCTGATATTGCCCAACTTTTCGGGGCCAGGTTAAGGATACGGGCAGTTCGGCTTTCTGGCAACAGATACGGTCACATCCGTGTGATCAGAGGCGAATCCACGCTTGCACCGCGACGTGCCACCGCCGGACCGGGACGCGCGAACTACACATTTCTCTGCGTTGGGCTAAGCTCTCGGGTGTCCCTTTCAACAGCCGGAGCGCCAGAATGCCAAAAGGATCTCAAATCGCCCAGAAGTCGCCCTACCCCATCGAAGTGACTGAAGGCAAAAGCTACTTCTGGTGCGCTTGCGGACGCTCCAAACGTCAGCCATTCTGCGACGGTTCGCACAAGGAAACTGGGATCGAGCCGGTAAAATATGTAGCAGAATCAAGCAAGAAGGTCTTCTTCTGCGGATGCAAGCATACCGCTAATCCGCCGCTGTGCGACGGAAGCCATTCCAAGCTTTAGGCCAATCAGGTCAGCGCATTCAAAGCTTTGGCATTGGCGCAAAAATCCGGGGCAGCGGTCGCCCGGCTTTGTTGGCACGCAAGCCAGACAGCACATCTTTCGCTGCAGTCAGCGGCTCGACAACGGGTAACCATTTCGCTGTATCCCTGCGCGGTCAGCCGCCCTTCGGCGATGGCTTCGGACAGCGAGATTTCCATGCAGCGCGCAACCGACCGCGTTAGCCAGAAGTGTTTTTCTATGTCTCCGAGTCGCACATGTTTCATTGTTTTTCCTGATTCTGCAGCGTCTTAAGTTTGGCGAATCGGTTCCTGTTCGGACATGTCTCCGGGGCCTCAACCCTGTCACCTCGGTGCGTCTGCCAGTCGCTGCAGTCGCAAGCCCACTCGCAGCCCCGGCACCGTCCCACCATGCGCGCCCATTCGTCGGGACTGAGCCGACCCGTGCGATGGGCATTTACAAGGTCGACGCCGGTCACCTGCCCCATCCGGAGAACAAGGCGTACATGCTTCATGGTCTGGCCAAGGACGTTCATGGTTCTGCCCTTCCGCGCTAGGGTGCAAGTCTGGCCAGCAACTCCTGGTTTCGGCAATACTCCGGTGGCCGTTCGTCGCTGTTTTGAAGCGCCAACGCGCGGTCGCAGTGATCGGGGTTCGTACAGCCTGTACAGCGCAGCACCGCGTCGGTGATTTCGTCGATCGAAACCGAACCGCCGATTGCGGCCTCCTGCAGGTCAACGCCCAGTTTCAGGGCCATTCGATCCACCAAAGCGGCGTGGCGGCGCAGTTCTTCGCGTCTGGACATCCGAGTTCCTTTCGCTGTCTCGCTAAAAAGAACCCTAGCGCCATAACCTCCCGGTGCCCTTGATTCAGGTCAAGAGATGACCCCCAGGTCGTCCAGGTAGGCCCGTGTGGCGTCCTGGACCCGCCTGAAACGATCTCCGCCCAGCTTTTTGCCGCCATACCATCGGGTCACAATGACCACGTGATCCTGCACACCGGCGCGTTCCAACATGCGCAATATGACCATCCCCGCACCGGTTTCGCCATCATCTGCCTTGAGAGCGCCGGTCGGCAAAATCGCGGCCCACGTGTTATGGGTCGCCTTGGCATATGCCTTGTCCGATTTAAGGTCGCGCAATACCGCATCGACCTCATCCCGCGACCTGACGGGAGCACCGCTCACCGCGTATTTCGAGCCTCGATCCGTCAGAACAACCCCCATCCGCTGGATCTGGGTCATTGGGTCAGGCCGAGCTGGGCGGCTGTTTCCAGAACAACTTCGATGCGCTTGGCATTGGGCGGATGAGACGCCAGAAAGCGGTCACCCGGATCTGGAATCCGGCCGAAATAGGCCATGCCGACCAGCGGATTGTACCCAGCCGAATAGGTGATCAAAGTTCCCATCCGGTCCGCTTCCAGCTCGAATTCTTTCGTGTAGCTCTGAACTCCGACTTCAGCACCCAGCTTCTGAGCACGTTCAATTCCTGCCGCGTCCTCGCCTTGCGCCTCAGCCAGTTCTCCGAAAATGCGGGCCCCTTCCTTGGCGTTTTTTACCTGCCGGGCGATGTGGCCCAGGATGTGATGCGCCGCCTCGTGTCCCATCACGAACGCCATCTCGTCAGCGTTCTGCGTCGACTTGACCATTTCCTGCGTGAAAATGATGAACGGGCGCCCATCCTTGTCCAACGTCTGGAACGCATTTGGCTCGGCAAACGGATCCGTGTCGATCAGAATCCCGAAATCGCAGTTTTGCCCCCGTGTCTCGCGCTGACAGACTTTTTGCGCCGCCGCCCCGACCGACCTGCTGACCTGCTGAAACGTCAGTGCCGAGTCGCGCAGTTCGGGCGAGGACGGTGACCAATCATCAACCGCAATGAACCCGCCCGCAGTGCATGCGGACACAACCAAGACCAGCAAAAACCTGAGGCGGTGCATTCCGGATCCTTTCTGTTCGTGCCGGCAGGAAAGCTTAGCGCGATGTGGCCCCCCTGACCACAGCCCGAAACCCAATCAGCGGGTTGCATTGCGATCGCAGGCTGGGCAGTCTGGGAACATGTTTTCGATTGAGCATGAATTCGACTCGACAGTCATTACCCTGGTGGACGAAGGCCCGGAGCCTTTGCAAGAAGACGTGGTGATCAACAGTTTCGCCGAGTGCGTCACGATCGAGCAGTTGGACCCCCGAACGGACCAGATGCAGAAAATCACCCTTTCGCCCGAACAGGTGCGCGATCTTGCCGCCGCTCTGGATCTGCCCGAAGGGGTGTATCAAATCAGGGAGACACCAGCCTAGGGATCCTAGACAAAGACCTTGTCGCGCCCTGTATGGCCTTTTTTCAGCGTCAAAGCTGAAGGTGAAGCACCCATGGCCCGGGCCAACAGCTTGACCACGGCCTGGTTCGCCTTTCCATCCTCGGGCACGGCGGTGACAGCGATGTGTACTGTCGTCCCGTCGAAAGAAATCCGGTCCTGCGCAGCTTTGGGAGTCACCCGTACGGGAAGCGATTGCCCGGGTCGCGCCAGATGCGCAAGGTCCGGCAGGTTTCGCAGTTTCGGTTTTGCCATCACATTCTCTTCCGCATTTGGACCGTGCCGGGTGACACAATATGCAACAGTTTTACATCTTGCCCTTGAAACCGGCGCGTGTCTGCCCGAGATACGACAGAACCATGTAAAGGAATTTAACATATGACGCTGAAAAACCCGGCTGCGTTCGAGTTCCTGCAGTCGCGCAGGTCGCGGCCCGCCAAGACGTTGATGGCCCCGGCGCCGACCCGCGACGAATTGATCCCGTTGCTGACCGCAGCCGCTCGCAGCCCCGATCATGGCAAGTTGGAACCTTGGCGGTTCATCGTCATCGAAAAAGGCGCAATGCCGCGATTGGCCGATCTGACCGAGGAACGAGGCGTTGCGCTGGGGAAAAGCCCCGAAGACATTGCCAAGGCCCGTAGTCAGTTCGATATGGGGCATCTCGCTGTTGCCGTCATCGAAGTGCAAAAACCATCGCCGAAAATCCCGGAAATCGAACAAACCTACTCGGCCGGGGCGGTCTGCCTTGCACTGCTCAACGCAGCCCTTGCTGCGGGTTGGGGTGCCAACTGGCTTTCAGGTTGGCAGTCGCACGACCGCGAATTCTGCGAACGCGGTTTGGGCTTGGCCGACAATGAACGCATTGCCGGACTGATTCACATCGCAACCGAAGGGGCCATTCCGCCCGAAAGGCCCCGCCCGGACGTGGCCGCAGTCACCGAGTGGGTGACGGAATGATCATCCTCAACGCGTTCTTCGCGGCCTTGGGGCAGCTCGGCGATGCTCGATTCCGATCGGTGCTACTGCGCGGTGTCGGCCTGACGATTGTGCTGCTTGTTGTTGCCTGTGCGGTTGCGATTTGGGGCATCAACGCCCTTTCTGGCCAGGAGATCTCGCTGCCATTTGTCGGAGACGTCCCGTGGTTGAACGACGTTCTGAACTATTCAGGGATCTTTCTGGTTCTGATCCTGCCGGTCTTTCTGATGGTGCCGGTGGCCTCAGCCATCACATCGATGTTTCTGGATGAGGTCGCACAGGCCGTTGAAGACCGGCATTACCCGAACCTGCCCCCCGTTCCGTCCGTCCCGATCTGGGACGCGGTGCTGGACTCGCTGGGATTCTTGGGCGTATTGATTGTGGCCAACGTATTGGCGTTGGTCCTTTACGCGCTGTTCACACCCCTCGCTCCGTTCATTTTTTGGGGGATGAACGGGTTTTTGCTGGGTCGGGAGTATTTCACGCTGGCGGCAATGCGCCGGATCGGGCGCGACGGTGCGCGGGCGTTGCGGGCACGCCATGCCGGGACGATCTGGGTCGCCGGAACCTTGATGGCCATCCCCCTGTCGGTCCCGCTGGTGAACCTTTTCATTCCGATCATCGGAGCCGCAACGTTCACGCATATCTTTCATGGGCTGTCGCGACAGGCCGAGCGCTGATTACTCGCGCGGTTCCATCTGGTTCAACCAGTCGAAATCACGAACTGAGATTACGCCAGAAACAATGATCCCTGCGATCACCGCCCACAACACGATAGAAATACCGGTGGTGATCCAGATCTTTTTCTTCATGTGGTGAACTTCCGGAGCGCCCGCATGGGTCCCCGGCACGATGTCGCCCAGGTCGCCTTGCGTCTTGATGCGGACCGGCAGCACGACCAACAAGGTCATGAACCAGATCACGGCGAACAAAACCAACGCAGCAGTGATTGTCATTTCGACGCCTCCTCAGCCCAGCTCAGACTTGCTCCAGCTCCACAAGGCACCCGTTGAAATCCTTGGGGTGCAAAAACAGCACAGGCTTGCCGTGGGCGCCGATTTTGGGCTCTCCGGTTCCCAGAACGCGGGCACCGGTCGCCTTCAGGTGATCCCGTGCGGCGATGATGTCTTCGACCTCATAACAGACATGGTGGATGCCACCCGCCGGGTTCTTTTCCAGGAAGCCGTTGATCGGGCTGTCGTCGCCCAGCGGGTACAGCAGCTCGATCTTGGTATTGGGCAGTTCGATGAAGACAACCGTCACGCCATGATCCGGTTCATCCTGAGGTTCACCAACCTTGGCGCCCAGCGCGTTGCGGTATTGGGCGGATGCGGCCTCGAGGTCGGGCACGGCGATGGCGACATGGTTCAGGCGGCCAATCATGGCGGTCTCCTCTGTTCTGCGTTGCAGCGTTTATGGGGGCTGCCCTGTCAAAGGGCAAGTGCGCCAAATCGCGCGTTAACCCTGTGTTAGCCAGGAGTTCCTAGCGTGGGGCATCTGCTGAAAGGAGTTCTGCCATGGACGATTCGGTGCCGTTCGCCCCATCCGCCGTCGCCCCCAGCGCCACCCGGCCTTTGCTGGGTCAGACCATTCTGGTTGTCGAGGACAGTCGCTATGCCTGTGATGCGATGCGACTGATGTGCCTGCACAGCGGCGCCCGCATCCGCCGGGCCGATTGCCTGAGGTCTGCGCGCAGGCACCTTCAGATCTATCGCCCGTCGGTGATCGTGGTTGACATGGGCCTGCCGGACGGCTCCGGCGCAGACCTGATCGCGGAACTGAACGCGGTTTCCCCACGTATCAGCGTCATCCTTGGTATGTCCGGCGATGACTGCGCCGAAACGCTTGCCTTGCAAGCCGGAGCCGATGGCTTTCTAGCGAAACCGTTGAATTCGCTGATCAGCTTCCAAAGGGCCATCCTGGAAAATCTCCCCGAAGACCGCCGTCCGGGTTCACTCCAATCCGTCAAAGACGAACAGATCTGCCCCGATCCGCTGGCTTATCAGGATGACATGGCGCATATCGCAGATGTTCTGACCGGGCCGGCGGATTCACGCACTCTGGACTATGCCGCTCAATTCCTGCGCGGTGTTGCCCGAGATGCCGAGGATACGGTTCTGGAACAGGCAGCCCATGACCTCGCATCCTCGCGCGCCAAGAGCGCTCCGGTAACAGCCTTGGTCGCGCGGGTTGCCGGCCTTGTCCAAAGCCGTCTTGAAAGACGAAAGGCGATCTGAATGACCTTGGCCTACTTCGTGACAACGGCCATGCTCTGCGCTTGGTGGTATTGGCACACCCGCAGATCCGCGCGGACCATTCGCGCCAACCGCGAGAAACAGCCGAACTGGGTGGACTGAATTCGAGTTCAAGGGGTTTTAGCCACTTGGAAAACGCGGGCACCGATAAGCACTGAAGTGCTTGGCGGAAAGTTCGCTTCGCGCCACCGCAGTAGTTTTGACCGCACCCAAAGGTTTTTCACACTTTGGGTACGGTCCTTGGCTCATTCCTGAGGGATGACCCGCAGGCCCAGTTCCATCAGCTGATCCGAGGTCGGGTCCGACGGCGCTTGCATCATCAGATCTTCTGCGCGCTGGTTCATCGGGAACATCATTACCTCGCGGATGTTGGCCTCATCCGCAAGCAGCATGACGATCCGGTCGATACCGGCGGCGCAGCCCCCGTGCGGCGGAGCTCCATAGTGGAACGCGTTGAACAGCGCGCCAAAGCGACTTTTGACCTCGTCCTCGCCGTAGCCGGCAAGTTCGAACGCCTTGAGCATAATCTCGGGCTTGTGGTTCCGGATCGCGCCCGACACCAGCTCGTAACCGTTGCAGGCCAGGTCATACTGATAGCCCTTGACCTCAAGCGGGTCGCCCTGCAGCGCCTCCATGCCGCCTTGCGGCATCGAGAACGGGTTGTGTTCGAAATCGATCTCGCCGGTTTCCTCGTCCTTCTCGTAGATCGGGAAATCCACGATCCAGGCAAAGGCGAACCGGTCTTTGTCGGTCAGGCCCAGTTCCTCGCCGATAACATCGCGCGCCTTGCCGGCGACTTTTTCAAAGGCTTTGGGCTTACCACCCAAGAAGAACGCCGCGTCACCGACCCCAAGGCCCAGCTGCTGGCGAATTGCCTCTGTGCGTTCGGGGCCGATGTTCTTGGCCAGCGGGCCGGCCGCTTCCATCCCCTCACCCTGATCACGCCAGAAGATATAGCCCATGCCGGGCAGACCTTCTTTCTGTGCAAAAGCGTTCATGCGGTCGCAGAACTTGCGGCTGCCGCCACCCGGCGCGGGGATCGCACGGATCTCGGTGCCTTCCTGTTCCAGCAGCTTGGCGAAAATCGCGAAACCGGACCCGCGGAAGTGTTCCGACACCACCTGCATCTTGATCGGGTTGCGCAGATCGGGCTTGTCGGTGCCATACCACAGCGCCGCGTCTTTGTAGGAAATCTGCGGCCATTCCTGATCAACCTTCCGGCCACCGCCGAATTCTTCGAAGATTCCCGTCAGAACTGGCTGGATCGTATCGAACACGTCCTGCTGGGTTACGAAGGACATCTCGAGGTCGAGCTGGTAGAAATCCGTGGGCGACCGGTCGGCGCGCGGGTCTTCGTCGCGGAAGCAGGGCGCGATCTGGAAATACTTGTCAAAGCCCGACACCATGATCAGCTGCTTGAACTGCTGCGGCGCCTGCGGCAACGCATAGAACTTGCCCGGATGCAGGCGCGAGGGCACCAGGAAGTCGCGCGCGCCCTCAGGGCTGGAGGCGGTGATGATCGGCGTCTGATATTCGCGGAAGCCCTGATCCCACATGCGGCGGCGCATGCTGGCCACCACGTCCGAGCGCAGCGCCATATTGCGCTGCATCGCCTCGCGGCGCAGGTCCAGGTAGCGATAGCGCAGGCGGGTTTCCTCAGGGTATTCCTGATCGCCGAACACCATCAGCGGCAGCTCCTCGGCCGCGCCCAGCACTTCCAGTTCGCGGACATAGAGCTCGATCTCGCCGGTGGGAAGCTTGGGGTTCACCAACTCGGGATCGCGCGCCTTGACCGTGCCGTCGATGCGGATGCACCATTCCGAGCGCACTTTCTCCAACGCGCTGAACGCAGCACTGTCGCCGTCACACAGAACCTGGGTCACGCCATAGTGGTCGCGCAGGTCGATGAACAGCACGCCGCCGTGATCTCGCACCCGATGAACCCAACCCGACAGGCGGACGGTTTCACCGACATTGGCGGCGGTCAGATCGGCGCAGGTATGGCTGCGATAGGCGTGCATGGATGGTATCCCTTCGGGCGCTGAATTCGTCGCGCCGATACACCGCGATCACGTCGGGAAGTCAAGGGTTGGGGCGCGATGCGGGCCGGAATGCAGACAAATTCAAAAAAATCGCTATCTTTTGGACATGTGAACTCGAATAGTTTTCCCGGCACGCGGGAGCCAGGCCCCTTGAGCAAGGAGGTGTTCGGCCGATGTGGCAAGCTGTTTTGGATCGCGTATTGCGGGGTTTCATCACCCGCGGAACTCTGCGGATCACCTATCCTGACGGGACGGCGCGCACCTATGGCGACGCCACGCAGCCCGAGGCGCATATCACCCTGCATGACCCCGCATTGATGGCGCGCTTGGTGCGCAATCCCGAGATGGCTTTTGGTGAGGGCTACATGAACGGCACCCTGACCGTCGATGAGGGGGGCCTGGAAAGTGCCATGCGGATCGCGATTCGATGCGCGGCCAGCGGGTCATTGCCCCTGCTGCAGCAGATCCAGGACTGGGCCGGGTATCTGCTGAGACCGATCCTGCAGCGCAACTCGGTCCGCTCGGCGCGGCGTAACGTGGCGCATCACTATGACCTGTCCGACGACTTCTACCGGCTGATGCTGGACCCTGACATGCAGTACAGCTGCGCCTATTTCCAGCAGCCCTGGATGACTTTGGAACAGGCGCAAGCCGCCAAAAAGGCGCATATCGCGCGCAAGCTGTGCCTGGAACCCGGAATGCGCGTGCTGGACATCGGCTGCGGCTGGGGCGGTCTGGCCCTGACGCTGGCGCGTGACCACGGCGTGAAGGTGACCGGGCTGACCCTGTCGCAGAACCAGCACCGCACCGCGACCGCGCGGGTGCAGCAGGCCGGCCTGACCGACCGCATCGACATTCGGCTGATGGACTACCGGCAGATGCAGGATCAGTTCGACCGGATCGTCTCGGTCGGGATGCTGGAGCATGTGGGCGCGCCACAGCTGCGCACCTATTTCGAGCGGGTCGCAGCGCTTTTGAAGCCCGACGGTGTGGCCTTGATCCATTCCATTGGCCGCAACGGGCCGCCCACCGGCCAGTCGCCCTGGCTGAACAAATACATCTTCCCCGGCGGCTATGTCCCGTCGCTTGAGGAAATCGTAAGACCCATGGCACGCACCGGTCTGTGGTTTCTGGATGTCGAAAGCCTGCGGCTGCATTATGCCCTGACCCTGCGCGCCTGGCGCGACCGGTTCGAAAGCAATCTGGACCAGGTGCGCGCGATGTATGATGACCGGTTCATCCGCATGTGGCGGTTCTACCTGACCGCCTGCATACTGGTGTTCGAAGAGCGCGACCAAACCGTGTTCCAATTGCAGCTGGGCCACCGGCGCGACGCGGTGCCTTTTACGCGTGACTATCTGTACCAGCCCGATCAGGACATGCGCGACGCCGCCGAGTAATGCCCCTAGAACGGGCGCTGCACGTTGCCGGAATAGAAGAACACGCCAAGCCCGGCCGCAAAGATGATGTTGCCCGCGATCGCGTGCAGCAGCACCGCATAGAAGAACGACCCGCGCTTGCGGTAGGCCCATGAAAACAGCAGCCCGCCTGCGAATGTCATCACGGTGACGATCCAGCTCCAATACATCAGATGCGCAAAGGCAAACAGCCCGGCGTTCAGCAACGGCAAGGCCGCGCCGTCGGGCAGGATCGCGTGATAACGGCGATAGAACAGCGTGCGGAACAGCAGCTCTTGCGGCAGCGCCGACAGCAACGGATAGCCCAGCCAGATCACCACCAGAAATTCGGGCCGGTTCAGCAGCAGATAAAAGGCCGCATCGGGGCTCGTGGCCATCACCAGGGCCGAACAGATTGCCGCCATTGCCAATGAAAACCCGATCACCTCGGCCCAGCGCCAGTTGCGCCAGCCATAGCGCAGTTCGGGCCAGGAAAAGCCCGGGGTGCGGTGCAGCAGGGCGATCCCGACAGCGGTGAAGAATAACAGGGCCGGAAACATCCAGTCGGGTGGAAACAGAACCGCGATCAGCAAGGGGACCGCGACATAGAACGCCACGAATTCAGCCTTCAGGCGCAGGTTCGATACCTGCAATCCACGCGCAGAGCTGCGGTCGCTCATGGCAGCATCACCTTGGCCGGTATCAAACCGCGCAAGGAATTGCCCATCCAGACCCGGTGCGCGGCGCCTAGGTCATGCAGGGTCAAGACCGTCTCGGCCGCGCGTCCGGTTTCGATCAACTCCTCGCGCAGGATGCCCGGCAGCAGGCCCGCGGCAACCGGAGGTGTCAGCAGGCGCCCGTCTTCCGTTTCGACGAACAGGTTGGTGATGGTGCCCTCGCACAGTTCATCCCGTTCGTTCAGGAACAACAGCTCGTCCACGCCGTCGGGCAATTCCGCCCGCGCTTGATCATAGATCGCGCGGCGGGTGGTCTTGTGGCGCAGCCAGATGTCCGAGGACGTCGGCCTTGGTGTCGCCAGACCCACCGTCCAGCCCGGCGGGTTGTCTGCCAAAGACCCCGTGGTGACCTCGGGCTTGCCGGTGATGTCCAGTGTCAGCCGGCACCGCAGCGGGTCAGCGCCAGCCACGCCGGCCACAACCTCGCTGACGCGCCGCTCGTCGAAGGGAATACCCAGCCAGTCCGCTGTCCGCGCCATGCGCCGTAGGTGGCGATCGAGCCGCACGAACCCCTGCCCGGGCCGAAACGCAAAGGTTTCGATCAGGCGGAAATCAGGCTCAGTTGGTGCGCGAACCGGGCTTTCCATAGCGCTTCCTCATATTCCGACGCGGCGGTGCTGTCCCAGACGACGCCTCCGCCGACGTTCAACGTGGCCCGATTGCCCTCGACCATCAAGGTCCGGATCGCGACGTTGAACTCCGACCGCCCGTCCGGGGCGGCCCAGCCGATGGTGCCGCAGTAGATGTCGCGCGGCCAAGGCTCCAGATCCGACAGGATCTCCATCGCACGGATCTTGGGCGCCCCGGTAATCGAGCCACAGGGAAACAGCGCCCTCAGGATGTCGGACAGCCCCGCCCCTACCTGCAGCCGCGCCTGCACCAGCGACACCATCTGATGCACGGTGGCGTAGGTCTCGACCTTGAACAGCTCGGGCACCTGAACGGTTCCCGGCAGCGCCACACGGCTGATGTCATTGCGCAGAAGGTCCACGATCATCAGGTTCTCGGCCCGGTTCTTTTCGTCCGAGGACAGGAAATCGCGCCGCCAGGCGTCCTCGGCCAGATCGGCGCTGCGCGGCTGAGTGCCCTTCATCGGCCGGGTCTCGATCATCCCGGCGGCATCGGTGCGGAAGAACAGCTCGGGCGAGCGGCTGAGCAGATCGGGCAGCCCGTCCTGCTGGACCAATGCGCCATGGCCGACCGGCTGTCCGGCGGTCAGCGCGGCATAGAGCGCGGCGCTGTCGCCCTCGGTTTCCAGGTCGATGGGAAAGGTCAGGTTGGCCTGATAGATGTCGCCGGCCCCGATCGCATCATGCACGGTGCGGAAGGCTTCGGCATAGCGCGCCTCGCTCCAACGCGGCTGGAACGCAGTCAGCCCGGCCGCACCGAACGGCAGGTCCTGCACGCTCGGGCCGTCGAACACCCCAAAGCACAATAGCGGCAATCGACGGGTCGCGGGCAGCCTTGCGGCCAGCTTGGGCTCAAGCGCATAGCCAAGCTCGTAGCTGGCATATCCGGCCAGCCAGCCGCCCTGCGCGCGCGCGTCATCCAGCGCCGCCAATGCCTGGGGCACCTGCTCCGCCCGGTCGGCGCGGATCACCTGGGCAGGCCGGTCGAAACCGGTGCCCGGACCGGCGGGTCCATGATCGAAACGAATGCGCAATTGCTTCCTCATCTGTCGTGCAGCGGCATATAGAGAATACGGTGCCAAGGGAAAGGGGGGAAAGCGGCAATTTCGCTTCCGTTTCCGATCCCCCTTGCACCTTTTGCCCGGGTCCCTATAACGCACGACAATTTGGGCGCATGGGCGGCGCCCGCGACTCGTGCAAAATCGAAGGGGCCAGGCCATGCCGAAGAGAAACGACATCCAGTCGATCATGATCATCGGGGCGGGGCCCATTGTCATTGGGCAAGCTTGCGAATTCGACTATTCCGGCGCCCAGGCCTGCAAGGCGCTGCGCGAGGAAGGGTATCGGGTCATCCTGGTGAACTCGAACCCTGCCACGATCATGACCGACCCGGAACTGGCCGACGCCACCTATATCGAACCGATCACGCCCGAGGTCGTCGCCAAGATCATCGAAAAGGAACGCCCCGACGCCCTGCTGCCTACGATGGGCGGGCAGACCGGCCTGAACACCTCCTTGGCGCTGGAGGAGATGGGCGTGCTGGAAAAATTCGGCGTCGAGATGATCGGGGCCAAGCGCGAGGCCATCGAGATGGCCGAGGACCGCAAGCTGTTCCGCGAAGCGATGGACCGCCTGGGCCTTGAAAACCCAAAGGCCACCATCATCACCGCTCCCAAAAAGGCCGACGGCTCTGCCGATCTGGATGCCGGCGTGCAGATGGCCCTGGACGAGTTGGAAAACATCGGCTTGCCCGCGATCATCCGCCCGGCCTTCACTCTGGGCGGCACCGGCGGCGGTGTGGCTTACAACCGTGAGGATTACATCCACTTTTGCCGCTCGGGCATGGATGCCTCGCCGGTGAACCAGATCCTCGTCGACGAAAGCCTTCTGGGCTGGAAAGAATATGAAATGGAGGTGGTGCGCGACACTGCCGACAACGCGATCATCGTCTGCTCGATCGAGAACGTCGATCCGATGGGCGTGCATACCGGTGACTCGATCACCGTGGCCCCTGCGCTGACGCTGACCGACAAGGAATACCAGATCATGCGCAACGGCTCGATCGCCGTTCTGCGCGAGATCGGCGTCGAAACGGGCGGATCGAACGTGCAATGGGCGATCAACCCGGCAGACGGCCGCATGGTCGTGATCGAGATGAACCCGCGTGTGTCGCGCTCGTCAGCGCTGGCGTCCAAAGCGACGGGCTTCCCGATCGCCAAGATCGCCGCCAAGCTGGCGGTGGGCTACACGCTGGACGAGCTGGACAATGACATCACCAAAGTCACGCCTGCCAGTTTCGAACCGACCATCGACTATGTCGTCACCAAGATCCCGAAATTCGCTTTCGAGAAATTCCCCGGATCCGAGCCTTACCTGACCACCGCGATGAAATCGGTGGGTGAAGCCATGTCCATCGGTCGTACCATCCACGAATCGATGCAAAAGGCGCTGGCTTCGATGGAATCGGGCCTGACCGGGTTTGACGAAGTTGAAATTCCGGGCCTGAGCATCGGCCCATGGGATGCGGTCGAAAGCAGCGACGACAAGGCACATGTCATCAAGGCCATCAGTAAGCAGACACCCGACCGTTTGCGCACCATCGCGCAGGCGATGCGCCACGGTCTGACCGACGACGAAATTTTTGCCGTCACCAAGTTCGACCCGTGGTTCCTGGCCCGTATCCGCGAGATCATCGAAGCGGAACGCACCGTCCGCAAGGACGGCCTGCCGATGACCGAGGACGGTCTACGCCGGCTCAAAATGCTGGGCTTTACCGACGCGCGTCTGGGCAATCTGGCCGGCCGCGACGAGGGCAACGTGCGCCGCGCACGCCACAATCTGGGCGTCACCGCCGTGTTCAAGCGGATCGACACATGCGCCGCCGAGTTCGAGGCGCAGACGCCATACATGTATTCGACCTACGAGGCCCCAACGATGGGCGAGGTCGAATGCGAGGCGCGCCCCAGCGACCGCAAGAAGGTCGTCATTCTGGGCGGCGGCCCCAACCGGATCGGCCAGGGGATCGAGTTCGACTATTGCTGCTGTCACGCCTGTTTCGCGCTGACCGACGCGGGCTATGAAACCATCATGGTCAACTGCAACCCCGAGACGGTTTCGACCGACTACGATACCTCGGACCGGCTGTACTTCGAGCCGCTGACCTTCGAGCATGTGATGGAGATCCTGCGGACCGAGCAGCAGAATGGCACACTGCACGGCGTGATCGTTCAGTTCGGTGGTCAGACCCCGCTGAAGCTGGCCAATGCGCTCGAGGCCGAAGGCATCCCAATCCTGGGCACCACGCCCGACGCGATCGACCTGGCCGAAGACCGCGAACGGTTCCAGGCACTGGTCAACGATCTGGGCCTGAAACAACCCAAGAACGGCATCGCTTCGACCGACGCGCAAGCGCTAGAGATTGCAGAAGAGATCGGGTTCCCGCTGGTGATCCGTCCGTCCTACGTTCTGGGCGGCCGCGCGATGGAGATCGTGCGCGACATGGATCAGCTGAAGCGCTACATCAACGAGGCCGTGGTGGTCTCGGGCGACAGCCCCGTGCTGCTGGACAGCTACCTGGCCGGGGCGGTCGAACTGGACGTGGACGCGCTGTGCGACGGCAAGGATGTCCATGTGGCCGGCATCATGCAGCATATCGAAGAGGCCGGCGTGCACTCGGGCGACTCGGCCTGTTCGCTGCCGCCCTATTCGCTGTCGAAAGAGATCATCTCCGAAATCAAGGACCAGACCTACAAGCTGGCCAAGGCGCTGAACGTGGTCGGGCTAATGAATGTGCAGTTCGCGATCAAGGATGACGAGATCTACCTGATCGAGGTCAACCCGCGCGCCAGCCGCACCGTGCCCTTCGTGGCCAAGGCGACCGACAGCGCCATTGCCTCGATCGCCGCGCGGGTGATGGCGGGCGAGCCGCTGTCGAACTTCCCGCAACGCCCACCCTACAAGGAAGGCCAGGACACCAAGATCGCCGACCAGATGACCCTGGCCGACCCGGACATGCCCTGGTTCTCGGTGAAAGAGGCGGTGCTGCCCTTTGCCCGCTTCCCCGGTGTCGATACCATCTTGGGTCCCGAGATGCGCTCGACCGGTGAGGTCATGGGCTGGGACCGCGACTTCCCGCGGGCCTTCCTCAAGGCGCAGATGGGCGCGGGCATGGTGCTGCCGTCCAAGGGACGGGCTTTCATCTCGATCAAGGATGCCGACAAGGGTCCGGCGATGATCGAGGCTGCGAAGGTTCTGGTCGAGCAGGGATTCTCGCTGGTGGCCACCCGCGGAACACAGACATGGCTGGAGTCCAAGGGCGTGCCCTGTGACGTGGTAAACAAGGTCTACGAGGGCCGCCCCGATGTGGTGGACATGCTGAAGGACGGTCAGGTCCAGTTGGTCATGAACACCACCGAAGGCGCGCAGGCAGTTGAGGACAGCAAGGCCATCCGCTCGATCGCGCTGTATGACAAGATCCCCTACTACACCACGGCCGCGGCCAGCCATGCCGCCGCGCTGGCCATCAAGGCGCAGGCTGAAGGGGATGTGGAGGTCAAATCGCTACAGGGTTGAAGCCCGCAGCGGACAAGCAAAAAGCCCCGGCCTTTCGCCGGGGCTTTTTTTTGGGATCATGCAGTCTGGGCCGCCAGCCTGCGCTGTTCTTCCCGAGTGAAGAACAGCAGGTAGAACACCGGCGCGGCGACCATGGTCAGGATCGTCGCGAAAGCCAGACCACCCATGATCGTCACTGCCATCGACACGAAGAACGCGTCGGTCAGCAGCGGCGCCATCCCCAGGATCGTGGTGATCGCTGCCAGCATGACCGGGCGTAGACGCGAGACCGAGGCTTCGATGATCGCGTCGCGCAGAGGCTTGCCCGTGGCGCGGACAAGGTCGATCTCTTCGACCAGAACAATACCGTTCTTGATCAGCATCCCCGACAGGCTGAGAAGCCCGAGAAGCGCGGTGAATGTAAATGGCAGGCCCGTGCCCAGCAGCCCGATCACCACGCCATTCACCGACATCGGCACCAGCAGCCAGATGATGACCGGTTGCCGGATCGCGTTGAACAGCAGTACCGAGATCAGAACCATGATCAAAAGGCTCAGCGGCAACTGTTTGCCAAGGCTGGCTTGCGCTTTGCCGGAATCCTCGAACTCGCCGCCCCATTCCAGCTTGTAGCCCAGCGGCAGTTCCATGTCCTCGATCGCATCGCGAATCTCGGAATGAACCTGTGCCGCGGTCAGGCCGGCCGGGATGTCTGCGCCCACCGTGACGGTCAGAACGCGATCGCGCCGATGCACCAGTGTATTGAGCGCTTTGTACTGGAACCCGTCCACCATCTGCTCGATCGGCACGAATTTCTGTGACTGGTCCGAATACACCACTTGATCCACAATCGAGTATTCTCCGTCCGCCGGGCGACGCAAGATAATCGGGATCAGGCGGTCCCTCTCGCGGAACACGCCGCCGGTGATGCCATCCGTCGAGAATTGCAGGGTGGCGGCGATGTCTTCGCGGGTAACACCGGCCGTCTGCGCACGTTCGGTCGCATAGATCGGCTGGACCGCCAATTCCATTTCCCGCCAGTCGTGATGCACGTCTAGCGCATTTGGCGATGCAGCCGACATGCGCCGCACCGCCTCGTCGGCCAGTTGCCGCAGGACGACCGGATCGCTGCCCGAGAACCGCGCCTCGATCGGGGTACCGCCGCCGGGGCCGAACACCAGACGCTTGGTCCGGAATTCGCCTTCGGGGAATTGGGTTTCACCAAAGGCCTCCAGATCAGCACGCAGGACGGGAATGTCCTCGAGCGTTTCGGTCCGGATGATCATATGCCCATAGCTTGGGTTGGGCTTCTCGGCCGAATAGGTCAACATGAACCGCGTCGCGCCCTGCCCCACGAAGGTGGTGACCGAGACGACATCATCCCGCTGGGCCAGCCAGTCCTCGAAGACTTGCATATCGGCACTCGTCCGCGCGATCGGAGTCCCCTGCGGCAGCTTGTAATGGACGAAGAACAGCGGCGTGTTGGAGTCCGGAAAAAACTGCTGTTTCACCATCGCGAAGCCGGCATAGCAGATCACGGTAACCCCAACCAAACCGGCCACCACCAGCCAACGGAACCGCAATGCCCAGCGCAGGATCGCCCCGTAGGTTCGGAACAGGATGCCGCTATAAGCGTCGACATCCACGTCCTTGCCCTGTTTGAAGAAATAATGCCCCAACAACGGTGTTGCTGTGATGGCCAGCACCCAGCTCAGCAGCAAAGAGATCGCGATCACCGCAAACAACGAGAACAGGAATTCGCCCGTCGCATCCGGGCTGAGCCCAATCCCGGCAAAGGCCATGATTCCGATGACCGTGGCCCCCAGAAGGGGGATCTGGGTCTTGGACGCGGCCTCGTCGGCAGCGTCGCGCGAGTTTTTCCCCTTGAGCATGGAGATCTGCATCCCCTCGGCCACCACGATGGCATTGTCGACCAGCATCCCCATCGCAATGATCAGCGCGCCCAGCGAAATGCGCTCCATCTCGATGGAAAACAGCGCCATGAACAGCAGGGTCCCGACAACGGTCAACAAAAGGGTCGAGCCCACAACGACCGCCGCGCGCCAACCCATGAATATTCCAAGCACCGCCACCACGATGGCAACCGACATGGCCAGGTTCACCAGAAAATCGTTCGAAGCCTGCTCGACCACGACGTGCTGCTGGTAGATCGGCAATACATCGACGCCCGCGGGAATTTCCACGTCCAGCTCGGCCAGCTTGGCGTCGACGCGCTTTCCGACCTCCACGATGTTTTCCGTCGATAGGCCGGCAATACCCAGGGTGAAGGCTTCGACGCCGTTGAACCGGATCATGATGTCAGGATCGGTCTGGCGGGCCCGGTAGACATCGGCCATGTCAAAGAGGTTGATCACTTGCCCCTGAGAGCCAACCGACAGCCCTGCGATCTCGGACACGCTGTCCGATCCGTCCGCCGTCAGGATCGTGGTGCGATCGTCGTCTGACCGAAGCGTCCCTGACGACTGAACCGAATTGGCGTTGGCGATCGCTTCGTTGATCGACTGCAACGGCACGTTCTGGTTGACCGAAATGGCCAGGTCCGGCTCGATGAAAATGGCTTCGTCTGGCAAGCCCTGCACTTCAACGTCCGCAACGCCCTCAACGGTCAGCAACTCGCGCCGCAAGAAGGTCGACAATTCGTGCTTTTCGGCGTCGCTGAACCCTTCCGCGGTGACCGCATAGAAAAGACCGAACACGTCACCGAACCCGTCATTCACATAAGGTTGGCTGACACCGGACGGCAATCCACGGGCCGCATCCCGGACCTTGGCGCGCAGTCGGGTCCAGATATCCGGCAATTCGCTGCCATCGTAGGTGGACTTGATCTCGACTTCGATCAGCGATTGACCGGGACGGTTGACCGAGGTGATGACATCGACCTCGCCCATCTGCTGGATGGCAGATTCCAAAGGCTCCGAGACCTCCTCGGCCACCTGTTCAGCCGTCGCACCGGGATACGTGGTCAACACTACGGCGTTCTTGATGGTAAAGGCCGGATCTTCGAGCCGCCCGAGCGACGAAAATCCCCAGATCCCACCCAGCAAGGCGATCAGGATCACCAGCCACGTATAGATCGGCCTGTCGATCGAAGCGCGTGCGATATTCATCATCGCCCCCTTCAGTTCGCAAAGCCGGCAAAGCGGCGCACGGTCTGCCCATCGGTCAGAACGGACCCGCCGGCCACCACGATTTCGTCGCCGTCCGACAATCCGGTCAGAACCCGGACGTCACCTGTCTGGGTAGGTTCGATGGTCACGGGAACACGCCGCACGGCGCCAACATCTGCACCGACCGGCGAAAAGACCATAACGCCCAGATTGCCCTCGGCGTCGGCGACAATCGCGGTCGGGGGGACGATGATGCCAATGCGTTTGTCATCGACCTGAACATTGACGGTTACCGACGAGCCGGGCAGCACCCGCAAGTCTTCCGGCGGCGTGAGGCCGAACTGAATCCGGAACGTCTGGCCGACGCTCGAAGTTTCAGCGTCGAATTCGCGGATTTCCAACGGGAAGACCTCGTCACTTGCGGGGAATTTTGCCGTGATCGAAATGCCATCTTCCTGGCTGGTCCTCTGGAACAGGATTTCGGGCACATCGACCTCGATCCTCAATTCGGACAGATCGTGGATCCGGACGATCGGCGTTCCGGCGGCCACGGTGGTGAAGTTTTCGACCTCACGCCGCGATACCAGCGCATCGAACGGCGCGGTCAGAGTCGTGTGCTCGAGGTTGTACTCGGCGTCACGCACCGCGATTGCAGCCAGTTGGGCGGCGGTTTCAGCGTCATCGACAGCGACCTGGCTTGCAGTCGTCCCCCGCAGGCGCGACAGGCGGGCCACGGTGCGGTCAGCCTGATCCTTCTGAAGACGCGCACGTTCCAGTGCCAGTTCGAACGGCTCTTGGTCCAGCTTTGCAATCAGGCTGCCCTTGGGCACCTGAAACCCTTCGTTGACGGGCAGTTCCACGATCTGTCCGGCGACCTGAAACGCCAGATCGACAGTCTGCCGCGCGGCCACGCGCCCGAAGAACTGGCGTGAGAATCCGGGAGCGGTCTCATGCACCACCATAAGTTTTACAGGCTTGGTGTCGTCTTGCGCCGCAAGCGGTGCGGCCAGTACGGCAAAGGCAAGGCCCAGCGAAGTCAGCAGCTTCATTTCGTCAATCCCTCGGGTATTCCCGTTTTCAGAATGTTGTCCCGGATCTTGCGGGCAAGCCGGGCAAATTGAGCGGTTTCCTCGTCATCCAACCCGGAGGCACGGTGAAACAGCTCTCCGGCGGTGGTAACCAGCATGTTGCGGGCTTCGGCACCTTTGTCGGTCAGCACCAGCAACCACGCACGGCGATCATCGGGATCCTGCTGACGGGTCAGATAACCGGCCGCCTCAAGCGCATCGGCGGTGGCCGTAATGGTCGACGGCACGGTCAGCATGTCGGCCGCCAACACTCCCATCCGCTTGGGCTGATCCAACTTGATCAACATATGGCATTCCTGATGGCTGAGATCGGTATCGATGCAGCCGAAACTCTCTTCCAGTTTCCAGTACAGCGCATAGACGCCCATCATCGCCTGGATCTCAGGGGTCAGTCGGGCCAGCCGTTCACTGATGTCTTTGGTCATGGATGCTCTTCGCGCGAGTCGAGCGGTGATATACTTCGGATTTCGAACTATTCAAGATGTGAAGTTGAATTTGCGCAAACCTATGCCGTTCCCTTGGGTCAACATCTCTTGATCTGGGGGCGCTGTGACTGCATTTTGGGCGAATCCGAAACATTCAGGACCCGACATGTACACGCCCGCAATCACCGGTACCGGGGTTTTCACGCCCGAAAACGTCATCACCAATGCCGAGCTGGTCAAAGCCTTCAACGCCTATGCCGACAAGATGAATGCTGCCAACGCCGATGCCATCGCCGCGGGCGAGATGGAGCCGATGCAGCACTCCTCGGAAGAGTTCATCGTCAAGGCCTCGGGCATCGAGAACCGCTACGTCATGGACAAGACCGGCGTGCTGGACCCGGACGTGATGCATCCCCTGCTGCGCCAGCGCAGCGATGACGAGCCGGGCATCATGACCGAAATGGCGTTGGACGCCTGCAACAAGGCGCTGGCCCAGGCCGGACGGACCGCGGCGGATGTCGATCTGGTGATCTGTGCCGCGTCGAACCATGAACGCGCCTATCCCGCCATTGCGGTCGAAATCCAGAACGCGTTGGGCATCACTGGTTTTGGGTTCGACATGAACGTGGCCTGTTCTTCGGCGACGTTCGGCATTCAGGCCGCGGCCGACATGATCCGGTCGGGGTCCGTACGGGCGGCGCTGGTGGTCAACCCCGAGATCTGCTCGGGACACCTGGAATGGCGCGACCGGGATTGCCACTTTATCTTCGGTGACGTGGCCACCGCCACGCTGATCGAGCGGATCGAGGATGCAAAGGGCCCGCATTTCGAAATCCTGTCGACCCGCTGCGCAACCGAGTTTTCGAACAACATCCGCAACAACAACGGTTTTCTGCGGCGCACCCGGCCCGACGGATTGAAGGACCGCCGCGACATGCAGTTCATGCAGAACGGCCGCAAGGTGTTCAAGGAAGTGCTGCCGATGGTCAGCAAACACATCAGCGACCACATGGATTCCGAAGGGATCGAAAGCGGCGATCTCAAGCGGCTGTGGCTGCACCAGGCCAACAAGACGATGAATGATTTCATCGGCAAAAAGGTCTTGGGCCGAGAGCCGGAGCCGGGCGAACAGCCCAACATCCTGCAGGACTATGCCAATACATCGTCCGCCGGGTCGATCATCGCCTTTTCCAAATATTCAGACGATCTTCAGGATGGCGATGTCGGCCTGATCTGCTCGTTCGGTGCAGGATATTCGGTGGGGTCCGTCATCGTCAAACGCCACGCCTGACACGCCGGCGCCGCCGGTCCACGTCCGGCGCAACAAGCGATAACCTCGAATATTTCGCCCGCGCAGGCGGACTGTTTTTGTATTCCTGAAAACTTCTTCAGAATTGATACAGCGCAACTTAACCCGCGGCCTCCATCTGGAAGGCCATGCAATTCCGCATGTCAGGTGACGCCAGGTTAAGAAAGGTGCGCCATGTTCAAGAGTTCTAAGTCAGGAATGGCGGCCTGGGTTGTCGCCCCGTTTTTGGGGGTTGCTGCAGCCAGCGCGGCCATGGCCGAGCCCCAGGTTTGCAACGCCAACACAGCACGGATCGCAGCCAACAATGGTGACTATGCGGCCCTTTGCGGCTGTTCGCAGGTTACGCCCAGTTTCCTCTCGCATCTGCAACAACGGGCAGATTTCGGGTCGGTTCTTGCCAATACCTCGCAGCAATGTCCGGGGCTGGCCAATCTGCTGAGCGATTTGCCGACCGGATCGATTTCCAACGCCAACAGCTTTGACGGCCGCGAAAACGACCCCAGCGGATTTCAACCCGCATCGAGCACCGGCCCATCCGCCGGCGGCGGATCCGGGTCGGGCGGCGGAAACAGCGGCCCCGGCAATGGCGGGGGGAACGATGACCCCGGTGATGGCGGATCCGACGATCCGGGCAACGGCGGCGGGAATGATGATCCCGGCAACGGCGGCGGCAAGCCTGGCGATGGCGGTGGCAAGCCCGGCAAGGGCGGCGGCAAGCCCGGCCATGGTGACGGCAAGCCCGGCAAGGGTGGCAGTCACGGCGGCGGTAAAGGAAACAACGGCGACGGGAAAGGCGGCGGCAAGGGCAACAATGGCGGCGGCAAAGGCAACAACGGGGGCGGAAATGGGCCCGAGGGCTCAAGCCCCGGACGCGGGAACAATGCCAACAACGACGAAAACTGACTAAGGCTAAGAGCTACTTCAGCTCAGCTTGAGGAAGGCGATGCGCACATCGCCTTTTTCACCGCCCTATGGCGGCTTTTCGGAAACTAGGTCAGCTGACGCTTTCCTCTTCGAGGTGCAATTTCATCTCGATCAGAACCTGTTGCAGCAACGAAGTTTCTTTCAGCAGACGCTTGGCTTCGTTGACGGTAATGATGCCATCCTCGATCGCGGCCTGGTATTCGGTCATCAGCATCGCAAACCGCTGGCTCAGTGCGATCACGTCCGAATTGACGCCCCCGGTGCGCGTACGGGTCGAATTGCGCTCATCATAGGACAAGGTGATGTTCTTCAGGTCCGCCAGGGCCGAGGTCACATGCGGGTAGCTGGCCGCGTTTTCCAGACGTGCGACCGCATCCACCGGCATGAACCGGTCGCTGTGCTCGGGATTGTCGGAGTAATACCGGCCCAATGTGGCCTTGGATTTCCCTGTGATCTCGCATGCTGCCTCGATCCCCACGTCCTTGACCAAAGCTTCGGTGTGCTTTTTCAGATAGGCCCCGATATCTGCCATTTTTGTACCTTTGTTCGCTGCGCCCTCTTGCCCGGCTGTCCGCACCGGGGAAAGGGAGGGGAAATTTCCCATACTCGAGTCATAATTGAAATGTCATATCTTGGCTATCCCTCAGATATGCGGGGGTTTTGTGAGTGAGTGGCGGCAGTTAATGCCGGTAAAGAGTGTTTGCGGGGCAGTATTTCAGGCCCTGCGCTGTTTCGGCCATTTCGTGGCCGGCGGTGTCGCTGTTGCGGAAGCGGGGTTATCCATCCCCAAGAGCATCTGCTCGGCCTCTGCGACTGCAATGGCGGCGTCGATTTTTTTCAGGACATTGACGACTTGCTCGCGCAGCGTGAGCCGATTAGACCCAGCCCATGGCCAAGCTGTACTTTAACTACTCAACGATGAACGCAGGCAAGTCCACGGTGCTGCTTCAGGCGTCGCACAACTATCGCGAGCGCGGCATGGACACCTATCTGATGACCGCAGCCATTGACGGGCGCGCGGGCCAGGGGCGCATCGCATCGCGGATCGGAATCTCGGAACAGGCCGATACGTTCAATCCCCACGACAATGTGTTCGCGATGATCCAAGATCGTCTTGATCAGGGGAAAGTGGCCTGTGTTTTTGTGGACGAGGCGCAGTTCCTGACCGAAGAACAGGTCTGGCAATTGGCTCGTGCGGTGGATGACCTGAAAGTACCGGTTCTGGCCTACGGGTTGCGGGTGGATTTTCAGGGCAAGCTGTTCCCAGGATCAGCGGCTCTGCTGGCCCTGGCCGATGAAATGCGCGAGGTCCGCACCATCTGCAGATGCGGGCGAAAGGCCACGATGGTGATCCGTCAGGACGAAAACGGAAAAACCATCACCCAAGGCGCGCAGGTGCAGATCGGCGGAAACGAGACCTATGTTTCACTCTGCCGGAAACACTGGCGCGAGGCCGTGGGCAGTTAGACCAGATTTGGCAGCGGTCGCCCGGCGACAAAAGCCGCCACATTGTCCAATGCCATGTGCCCCATATCCGTGCGCACTTGCTCGGTCGCAGTGCCCAGATGCGGCAGCAGGGTGACATTCTCCATCTCGCGCAGCGCCTGCGGCACGGCGGGTTCAAACTCGTAGACATCCAGCCCGGCCCCGGCGATCTGGCCGTTATTCAGCGCATGGATCAGTGCAGCTTCGTCCACGACTTCTCCGCGAGCGATGTTGACCAGAATGGCCGACGGCCGCATAGCTGAAAGAACCGAAGCGTCTATGAGGTGGAAGGTGTCAACACCACCGGGGACGGCGACGACCAGAAAATCGGCCACAGCAGCCAGGGCCGCCAAATCGGGAACGAACTCGGCAGGGAAATCCAGATCCTTGGGCGTGCGGGATTGATAACTGACCTGCATCCCGAATCCGAAATGACAGCGCCGGGCAATGGCTTGCCCGATCCGTCCCATTCCGATGATTCCGACCCATTTTCCGGTGACGTGCTGTCCCAGCATTTGGGTCGGGTGCCAGCCCTGCCAATTGCCGGACCGGACCAGCCGTTCACCCTCGCCCGCGCGGCGGGCCGTTGCCAGCAGCAGAGTCATGGCAATGTCCGCCGTTGCATCCGTGACCGCCCCCGGTGTGTTGGTCACGCGAACACCAGCAGCCTGCGCTGCCGCCACATCAATGTGATTGAAACCCACCCCAAAATTGGCCAGCAGTTTGCACCGCGGAGCCGTGACCATTTCAAAGACATCGGCCGAAAAGACATCACCCAAAGTCGGAACGACCACGTCGTAGTCCCGCAATGCGCGCGCCATCTCATCAATGCTGAGCGGTGCGTTGCTATCTCGGATATCGACGTCGAACCCATCCCGCGCGCGGGCCGTGACCGCGGGGGTCATCGGTCGGGTGATCAACAGCTTCATCAGTGCATCCGCCCGCCCACGGGAACTTTGCCATCAGGACCGATCAAAACAATCTCGCCCGATTCGTCCGGCAGACCCAGAACAAGAACCTCGGACATGAACCGCCCGATCTGACGCGGCGGGAAATTGACCACGGCCAGCACATGTTTGCCGAGAAGGGATTCGGGCGTGTAATGCGCGGTAACCTGCGCCGAGGTCTTGCGCTCGCCGATCTCGTCGCCGAAGTCGATCCACATTTTGATCGCGGGCTTGCGGGCCTCGGGATAGGGTTCGGCCCGGATGACCTCTCCTACGCGAATGTCGACCTTGAGGAAGTCGTCGAAGGAAATTTCACTCACCGGACAGCTCCTTGGATCGATCGGTTGCCGCCTTTACGGCACGGTGCAACAGGTTTGGAAACCCATCCTGTTCATGCATCAGGACTTCCAGTGCTGCCTGCGTCGTGCCGTTGGGTGACGTGACATTGATGCGCAATTGCGAAGGATCTTCCTCGGACGCCATGGCCAGAGCCCCTGCCCCGGCAACGGTCGCCTTGGCCAGGCGCATGGCCAGATCATGCGGAAGGCCTTGCGCCTCGCCTGCGGCAGCCAGCGTCTCAATCAAATGAAAGACATAAGCCGGGCCCGAGCCGCTGAGACCGGTGACCGCGTCCATCTGCGCCTCATCCTGCAGGCGCACGGTATCACCGATGGCCGAAAGCAGATCTTCGGCCAGGGTCATGTCAGAACCCGAGGTGCTGGAATTTCCAATCAGCGCGGTAATGCCTTGCCGGATCGCCGCGGGCGTGTTCGGCATGGCCCGAATGATCGGAGTACCAGCACCCAGAACACGCTCGAACGTGGCGATGGAAGTTCCGGCGGCGACCGAGATGAACAGGGTGCCGCCGCCCCCCAACGCCTGAATTGCCGGCAATGCCTCGCCCATCATCTGAGGTTTGACGGCAACCAACACGACGGCAGGTCTTTCAGGAAGTGGGGTGTTGATATTGACCCCTTGCGCCCTGAGCCATTCGGAAGGGTTAGGGTCGATCACCCATACGGATGCGGCAGGCAGGCCATGTTCCAACCAGCCGGCCAACATGGCCGACCCCATCTTTCCGCATCCCAGAAGCACCAGCCCCTGATCCGCAACGCGTGACATGTCCATGATTGCCCCTCCCCTGCTTTTGCGGTTTGGGGCAAAGCTTTACGCGCGGCCGTAAGCCTCTGCAATGGCGACTTGCATCGCATCCTCGGGCGTACGGTTGCCCCAGGTTACCAACTGGATCGCAGGATAGTAACGCTCGGCGCTCAGGACCGCGGCGGTGATCATCGTGTCGATCTGTTCGGGGCTGGCCGATTGCCCGCCGCTGAGCACCAGGCCGTAGCGGTAGACCATCAGCTTCTGATTGCCCCAGTAGGTGAAGGCGCCGGCCCAGCATTGGTCGTTCATGCGGTTCAGCAGTTCATAGAGATCAGAAACCCGGCCCTCGGGCGGCTCCATCTCGAACGAGCAGACCATCCGCAGAGTCTCGTCATAGTTGGACCAGGCCAGCGTGATCGAGTAGGTGCGCCACTGTCCTTCGACCGCCATGGCGATCTGGTCGTCTCCGATCCGGTCGAAATCCCAATCGTGGTGTTCAGCCAGATGTTCGACAATATCAATCGGATGAATGTCTTCTTCGAAATACTGCTCGGAAAGTGCCATGGTGCCACCTCACTTAATACCTAGCATTTCGGGGCTGGCAGCGCCCCAGCGCTAGTTGCCTGCTCTACAAGCCGGGCTTCCCCCATAGGCCTGTACTAAATATGGTGCGCTGTGGCTGGGACTCTGGCAACCCCCATTCTTGGGGATAACAGCAATAAGTTGTGGACAGCTGGCAACGGCCACCAAAATATTGGCGCACCCTGCAGCTTTGCCTTGATTTATTTTTACAATGCGGCGAGACTCCCCACACTGCGAAACCCAGCGCGGGTTGAGCGGTGTAAGGTCTTGCCAAAAATTCTGAAATGCCGATCTGCGGCTGGGCTTATTTGTCCAGCTTCGCTTCAAGCGCGGCGATCCGCGCTTCCAGCGCCGCGTTTTCTTCGCGCGCTTTCTGGGCCATAGCGCGGACGGCATCGAACTCTTCACGCGTGACAAAGTCGCGATCCGCCAGCCAGCGGTCAACCAAGGACTTCATCGCCGTTTCAGCCTCTTCCCGCGCACCCTGCGCCACGCCCATTGCGTTGGTCATCAACTGGGACATATCGTCCAGAAACTTGTTGCGGGTTTGCATGTGTCTACTCCGGAATCGCGAATGCCTTCTATATGGGGGATAGTGAGCCCAGTCTCAAGGTTGACTTGGTCAGCCAACCCCGGGCAATGAGACGCACATGCAAGCTGTTTTGAATTTCCCCGATCTGTCGCCCGAGCTGTTCTCGATTTCCGCCCTCGGAATCGAGTTCGCGCTGCGGTGGTATGCGCTGGCCTATATCGCGGGCATCCTGATCGCGTGGCGCATGGCGGTGATGGCGGTGCGCCGTCCCGCTTTGTGGCCGGATCAATCCCCGCCCCTGAGACCGGACCAGTTAGAGGACCTGATCACCTGGATCATCCTTGGGGTCATCATCGGCGGGCGATTGGGCTTTGTTCTGTTCTATCAGCCCGAATACTACCTGTCCCACCCGCTTGAGATCCTTAAGGTCTGGCAGGGTGGCATGTCCTTTCACGGCGGCCTTCTGGGTGTGGTGATCGCATCGCTGGTCTTCGCGCGACGCCATTCGGCCCCCTTGCTTTCGCTGGCCGACTTGATCGCCCATACCGTTCCCCCCGGCCTGTTGCTTGGCCGTTTGGCCAATTTCGTCAATGCCGAGCTGTGGGGCCGACCCAGCGAACTGCCCTGGGCGGTGATCTTTCCCGGCGCAGCAGCTCAGGACTGCGCCAATGTCGCTGCTGGGCTTTGCGCCCGCCACCCGTCGCAGTTGTACGAGGCTGCACTGGAAGGCGTGCTGTTGGGCCTGCTTTCGTTGTGGCTGGTCTATCGGCGCGGCGCATTTCATTGGCCCGGCCGCATCATGGGCGTATTTCTGGCGGGCTATGGCGCTTCGCGCTTCATCGTCGAGTTCTTTCGTCAACCCGACGCGCAATTCGTCTCGGTCGGAAACCCGCTGGGACTTGCGTGGCATGTGGGCGGCTACGGCCTGACGATGGGCCAGATCCTATCTGTACCGATGATCGCAGTCGGCTTGTGGTTCGCCCTACGGGCACGGCGGGCGGCATGAGCCTGCTTGGCCATCTGACCGACCGCATCCGGCAAGACGGGCCGATGAGCGTGGCGGACTACATGGCCGAATGCCTTCTGCATCCAACGCACGGCTACTACACCACCCGCGACCCGTTGGGCGCGCATGGAGACTTTGTCACCGCTCCGGAAATCAGCCAGATGTTCGGCGAAGTGATTGGTCTTTGTCTCGCGCAGGGCTGGATTGATCAAGGCAGACCCGACCGGTTTGCGCTCGCCGAGCTGGGCCCGGGGCGCGGAACACTCATGGCCGATATTCTGCGGGCCACCCGGGGCGTGCCCGGGTTTCACGACGCCGCGCAGGTGGTATTGCTCGAAGCCTCGCCCGTTCTGCGCGGACTTCAGGCCGAGGCCCTGGATGCGCACGCACCGAACTGGATCGTTTCGGTGGGCGATCTCCCAGAGCTTCCGCTATTTCTTGTGGCCAATGAATTTTTCGACGCTTTGCCCATCCGCCAGTTTCTGCGCGACGGCGACGGCTGGTGCGAACGTCTTGTGGGCCTGCAGGGCGATCAGCTGGCATTCGGCCTTGGCCCGAGGGCGACGCAAGCGGCCTTGGCGACGCGCCTCGAGGATACACGGGACGGTGATCTGGTCGAGTTGTGCGCGGCGGCGGTTCCCATCGTGACCGAAACGGCCCGCATCATCCGTAGCCACGGTGGTATGGCTCTCGTCATCGACTATGGCGACTGGCGTTCGCTGGGCGACACGTTGCAGGCCGTCAAGGGGCACGAATACGTCGACCCGCTCGCCACACCGGGTCAGGCCGACCTGACTGCACATGTGGATTTCGAAACGCTGGCATTGGCGGCGGGCGCGACGGGCTGCGCCCATACGCGGCTGACGCCTCAGGGTGTGTTTCTTGAGCGTCTGGGCATCACCCAACGCGCACAGTCTCTGGCCAGCGCGTTGACCGGATCAAATCTGGAAACGCTGGTTCGGGCACATCGGCGGTTGACGCACCCGGAGGAAATGGGAAACCTGTTCAAGGTGCTGGGCCTCTACCCGAAAACTGCGATGCCACCATCGGGACTTGGGACATGACTCTGGAAATTCTGACCTCGGATTTGTTGTCACCGATTCGACACGGGTTCTTCAGTCGCAAGGGCGGCGCCTCGTCCGGTATCTTCAGCGGGCTGAATTGCGGCACGGGCTCGTCCGACCTGAGCGAGGCGGTCGCGCTGAACCGAAGCAGAGTGGCCGAGGCCATGGACGTCAAACTGGATGCATTGGTCGGCGTGCATCAGGTACATTCCCCGCACGTGATCACCGTCGACAAGCCGATTGCAGGCGAGAAGCCAAGGGCCGATGCAATCGTTACCGCAACGCCAGGCCTCGCGCTGACGATCCTGACGGCCGACTGCCAGCCGGTACTGTTTGCGGATCCTCAAGCGAAAGTGATCGGGGGGGCACATGCGGGATGGCGCGGTGCTCTGGACGGTGTCCTCGAGGCGACGCTGGACGCCATGGAGGCGCTGGGTGCGCACCGCAAAAGCATCATCGCCGTCATCGGCCCGACGATCTCGCAGCGCGCCTACGAGGTTGGCCCGGAGTTTCTGGAAAACTTCCTTTTAGAAAGCCAGGACAACGCGCGTTTCTTTGCAAATGGGCAAGGCGACCGGATGCATTTCGACCTGCCGGCCTTTGGCCTTCACAAGCTGCGTCAGGCCGGCGTCGGGCAGGCAGAATGGACGCGGCATTGTACCTATTCGGATCCCGACAAGTTCTATTCCTACCGGCGCGCGACCCACGCCGGCGAGGCGGATTACGGCCGCCTGATTTCCGCCATACGATTGTAAAGATCGGCCGAATTATGGCGAAAGCGCCACTTTTCCGCCACATTTATTGTGTCTATCTGTCATCAGAATCGTTGTTAATTTTTGCCAGTGCTCAGATGGTTATCCGTTCTCCGAACGTCTGATTTCTGGCATCCGAACTCAGGGGGTGCCGCAAGACTTCATCTTTGTCCTCAATTAATCCCGGAACAGCCACATCGCTGCCGCAAAGACGCGTCACATTGGCTTTACAAAGGGAAAAGGGCTTAGGCCCGAACTTCGAGCAGGACATGAATATGAAGTTGAAATCTCGCTTTCTTCGCGCCGTTGTCGCGACCGCCAGGGACCAACAACCGGAAATGCCCTGGAAGCGGGTTTCCAGTCACTCTGCAAGGGTCGTGCGCCGGTTGGCCGCGCGACGCTGATACGAAATCCCTCTGGGGCCAGCTGCCGGCCTCAACAGGGCAAGACGCGCACCGGAAGCTGCTCTGGGCCGGTGCGTGAACCGAGGCTGGTATTCGCAGCCGACGTTTTTCAGGGCGTTTGTGTGCGGACAATTACGTTCGCAGTGTACGAGTTTGTCTGGGGGGTCATTGTGTTGACCAAACGAATGCGAAATCCATTCGCCATGCGCGGCCATGTCGGTACCCGCATGGAGGTGGCGCACTTTTTTTCAAGACAAAGAATCAAGCTGTCAGGCGGGCCTGCACGGGGATGTTTCCCGCCTGTTCGGCGTATTGGAAGGAACGGAATAATATGACTATTCCAAATTCACTGGCACGTGCCGCGCAGAATGCCCTCGACACTTCGGCATTGCTGCGCGAAGCACCGCGTCCAGGCACCAAACAGAAGGCGCAACTGCGTCGATACGAGGTGAGTGCGCTGCTGAAAAACGGGGAAGTTTCGCAGACACGCCACATCGCACCGGCGCTGCCCGTTTTCGAAGACGCGTTCTGCGCCTTTACACGTGGGTCTCTGGTCGAGACGGAACACGGCCCGGTCGCCATCGAGGACTTGATGCCGGGCGACACGGTCCTGACCCAGACCGGCGCATCCGAAAAGGTGTTGTGGAAAGGCTCGGTCACTTTGGTACCTGGCCGCGAAGACTCGCGCGGGCGGACACGCCCTTTGACCCGCATCATGGCAGACACGTTCGGCATGCAAAAACCATTGTCCGGTGTCATTGCCGGCCCCGCAGCCCGCTTGCTGGCAACACCGGCGCATCTGCGGCATCTTGGAGGTGGCCAGCCGATGTTGACACCCGTTGCCGAATTTCAGGACGGCATGTCCGTGATCGAAACGCAGCCGCCCACTCCGGTCGAGCTGTTCCATATCTGCCTGGAGCGCCACGCGGTCATCAATGTCGATGGGCTGCAGTTCGAAACCTATCATCCCGGCGTGAACGCGGTCCGGATGATGAGCCACTCGCTGCGCTCGATCTACCTGAACCTGTTCGCGCATATCCATTCCTTGCACGATTTCGGTCCGCTGCTTATGGCACGCGCCGGGGAGGGCGAGATCGACGCCATCACGGCGTGACAGCTTTGACCATCACCACTGCATTTTGGGGGGCAACATGCAGATTTTACTGAGTTGGGCCATTTCTCTGGCCATCGTGGCGGTGCTGCCGCCATGCGCATCGCAAACCAGACGCGCCGGCGTTACGCCGTCCGGTTCATCCGTTCTTCCAATACGTCGAACGGCACGCCGGGTTCGTCTTTTGCACCGCGGATGACAAGCGAAGTCTTGACGCTGGCCACGTTCGGCGTGGTCAGCAACTCACCCGTCAGGAACTGTTGAAAACTGCTGAGGTCGGGGGCGACGCATTTCAGGATGAAGTCGACCTCGCCGTTCAGCATGTGGCATTCCCGGACCAAGGGCCAGTCTCGGCAGCGGTCTTCGAACGCCCGCAATTCCGCTTCGGCCTGGCTTTCAAGGCCTACCATCGCAAAGACCTGAACTTCGAACCCCAGTTCCCGGGCGTTGACCTCGGCGTGGTATCCTCGGATAAAGCCAGCCTCCTCCAACGTGCGCACGCGCCGCAGGCAGGGTGGGGCCGAGATTCCGACACGTTTTGCGAGCTCGACATTGGTCATTCGTCCGTCTGCCTGCAGTTCTGCAAGGATCTTTCGGTCGATCTCGTCCAGCCGTGTCGTGACCATGCGG